>CAYNUZ010000248.1:0-3871 GCA_964400385.1 uncultured bacterium
CAGCGGCGCGAACGTGATGCCCGCGGCGTCCTGCGGCCCGCCGTGGCCGGGCCGGAACGGGTTGGGCAGCGCCCGCGGACCGGGCGCTCCCGCCCCGGTCGCCGGCGTCGTGGCGGGATAGTCCTGGATCCGCTCGGTCAGCATGATCCGGCCCGCCCCCAGGTTCGTCTCGTCGCCGGTCACGTACAGGATCCCGGCCGGGTCCACGATGATGCCCCGGCCCGCGTCGTCGTCGTTCGCGCTGCCGTCCAGGTCCAGCTCCCAGACCAGGCCGCCGCCCGGGGCGAACCGGGCGACCCAGAAGTTGGTGAACCCGGGGCCCAGCCGGTCCACCGACCCGGTGACGTAGATGTCGCCCGCGGCGGAGACCGACACGGCGTCCGCCTCGTCCTGGTCCTGCTCTCCCCCGTCGATCGTGCGCGCCCAGATCACGGTGCCGTCGGCCAGCGCGGTCGAGCCGTTGGCGATCTTGGCCACCAGGATGTCCCGGGTCCCCTCGGGGCCGGTCAGCGCGCCCGTCACGACCACGTTGCCCTGGGGATCGAGCGCGACGCCCGTCCCGTAGTCGGTCGAACCGGCCGCGCCGTTGAGGACGATGCTCCAGGCCTGGGTGAGGGACGGCGTCGTGGGCAGGTACTTGGCGACCCAGACGTCCTTCCCCTGGCCGGGCGTCCACACGGCGCCCGTGACGTACAGGTTGCCCGACGCGTCGGCGGTGATGGCGCGCCCGGTCTCCTCCTGCCCGAACACGTCCACGACGAGGTCCTCGCCGAGCTGGACCCCGGCCGGGCTGATGAGCGCGACCCACGCGTCCGCCCCGCCCAGGGCCGTGGTCTTGAACCCCGTGACCGCGACGTTGCCCGAGGGCGTCATCGCCACGCCGGCGATCGCGTCGTCGCCCGACGCGGGCCCGTTGAAGGTCGTCGCCCAGACGGTGGAGCCGTTGACCCCGACCCGGACCAGCCAGGCGTCGTCGCCGTAGGCCGAGGTGGAGACCCGGCCCCCCACGGCGACGCCGCCGGTCGGCCAGGGCGCCACGCCGAGCGCCGCCCCGGGCACCCCGAAGAGCGTCTCGGTCCAGAAGAGCGAGCCCAGCGGCGTGTACTTCCAGACCTGCGGCACCATCCCCACCCCGGTGACCGACCGGGTCCCCGCCACGAAGACGTTGCCGGGCGTACTGAGCGTGATGGCATAGCCCGCGCCGTGCCGCGCCACATCGGCGTCCGTCCAGTCGGTCACCAGCCTGGCCGCGGCGGGACCCGCGGCCAGCACCAGCGCGAGCAGGAGCCCCCGCCTCATCGGATGATCACCACTTTCCCGCGCGAATGCTCACGGCCGTCCGTCGAGGACGCCACCACCTCGTAGACGCCGCTGGCGGCGGCGCGTCCGGCCTGGTTGCGGCCGTCCCACCGGATGAGGCCGTCCCCGTCGGCATCGTTGAGCTCGACCACCAGCTCGCCCGCGAGGGTGTAGATCCGGGCCCGGCCGCGGTTCGGCACGGAGCGGAGCGTGATCGCGGGGGCGTCCTGCGCCCCGCCCGACCCGGGCCGCCACGGGTTCGGGAAGCCGTGGACGCGGGGATCGATCGGCGGCGGGCCCAGGGCGGCGGCGGCCGCGGCCGGGGCGGCGGGCGGCGGGATACACCCGGGGACGGCGAAGCTGCCGGCCTTGATGAAGACCGCGGAGTCGAAAATGTGGTCCGACATGTCGGCGATCGCGATCTTCATCCGGTTGACGTGGAACGGGTCGCCGGACAGCGTCGCGGTCACCGTGAAGACCACGGTCAGCCCGTCCAGCTCGAACCCGTTGAACCGCGTCGAGCTCCACCCCGAGGAGGGGTTGGCGGTGCAGCTGTCCGTGTCCGTGGCGTTGCACAGGTAGTACTGGCCGTTGACCGGTCCGGTCCCGTACGGGTTCCCGCCGTTGACGTTGTTGATGGCGATGGGCGTCACCCCGTCCGGCAGGACGGCGATGTTCTTCCCGTTGACGAAAAACGCGAAAATATCGTTGTACTGGGTGTTGGCATACTCGTTGTACTCGTCGGAGGCGAAGGCGAACTGGACCGTGACGGTCGTGGCGCTGGTCAGGAAGTCGAACTCCAGCGAGGTGGCGTCGAACGTGGGGCTCACCGGCCCCCCCGCCACGGTCCGGGTGAGGGCCTCCAGCTCCGGGTCCCCCGGCAGCCCGTTGTCCGCGCCCGAGCCCTCGGCCTGGTTGCGGCGCGCCACGAGGGTGGCCGAGCCCGAGGACAGCACCACGCCGCTGTCGATGCCGACGTACGTCGTGCCGCCGGTGAACGTGCCCGCCGCGGTCTGCGTGCCCCGGTACCGCACGTCGGTGATCGTGACGCCGCATCCCGCCAGCGCCTGCGCCAGGGTCGTGGGCGTCATGGGCGGCAGCAGGGGCGTCACCTTCATCGCCGCGAGCGCCACGCCGGCGCGCGCGCCCCAGCCACCCAGGAGGAGGACGGCGAAGAGGAACGTCGTCCGGCGTGGGACGCGCCGGGGGTGGCGGTGCGCGGGTGGTGTCATGAGCCCTGACTCAATTCTGGCGCACGGGCGGGGAATCGGCAAGGGCCGCAGTATATAGTAGTATCTGATTCCGATGTCCACCCCGCCGTCGTTCTGGCTGGTCCTGCTGCTCGGCGCGCTCGCGGGCGCGTCCAACCTGCTCGGGGGCGGGCTGGCGGTGCTCCGTCCCCGCCTCTCCGACCGCCACCTGGTCCACGGGCTGGCCTTCAGCGGCGGGTTCCTGCTGGCCGTGGCCCTGCTCCACATCCTCCCCGAGTGCGTCCGCCGCTTCCCTGCCGCGCCGCTCCTGATCGTGGGCGGGTACTTCCTGGTCTACCTGGCCGAGCACCTGTTCGCGGGCCACGCGCACCACTTCCTGCAGGAGCCCCACGGCGCGCACCCGCTGATCGGGGCGCACCTGGACGAGCACGACCACCAGCCCATCCGGCTGCCGGCGGCGGCGGCCGCGGCCGTGGGCCTGATGCTCCACAGCTTCTTCGACGGCGCGGCGATCGCGGCCGCCCTGGGGGTCAGCCGGGGCATGGGCTGGCTCACGTTTTTCGCCGTGGTGCTGCACAAGATCCCCGAGGGCTTCAGCCTGGCCACCATCATGCTGGCCTCCTCCCGCACGCCCCGCACCGCGGCGGCGCTGGCCGGCGCGCTCGGGCTCTTCAGCCTGGCCGGCACCCTGGTCACGGCCGCCGCGGCCCGCGCGGTCGCGGGATTCGAGGACGTCATGCTGTCCGTCGCCGCCGGGATGTTCCTGCACATCGCGGCCACGGACCTGCTGCCCACGACGTCGCGCGTCCGCGGCCTCTCGGTCATGGGCGCCACGCTGGCCGGGGCCGGGACCGTGGTCGCCCTGATGGCCGTGCTGCACGCCGCCGGCTTCTGACCCCCGCCCCGGCCGGGATGCCCCACCTGCTGATCGTCGAGGACGAGCGGGACCTCTCCCGGCTCATGGCGCGCGCCTTCACCCGCGAGGGGTACACCGTGACCGAGGCCGCCTCCGGCCGCGCCGCCCGGGAGGCCCTGCGGGGCGCCGTCCCCGCCTGCGTCCTGCTCGACCTCATGCTCCCCGACGTCTCGGGGCTCGAGCTGTGCCGGGAGCTCAAGGCCGACCCCCGGACCCGCGCCGTCCCCGTCGTGATGGTGACCGCGCGCAGCGAGGAGGTGGACCGGGTGGTCGGGTTCGAACTGGGCGCGGACGACTACGTGACCAAGCCGTTCAGCCCCCGCGAGCTGGTCCTGCGGGTCAAGGCCATCCTGCGCCGGGCCGCCCACCCGGAAGGCGCGGCCGCGCCCGCGGCGGCCGCCCCGGAGCTGGCCTGGGGGCCGCTGGTCCTCGACGTCGCCGCCCA
>CAYNUZ010000249.1:0-3862 GCA_964400385.1 uncultured bacterium
GATTCGGGCACACCGGGCTCAGGCCGTTTCGACGCGCGCTCGGGGCGGGCTGCCAGTACTACAACTCGGCGCTGGCCGTGGTCCTCTTCCTCATGGCCAAGTCCGCGGTGATCGACGCCTGGGCGGGGTTCGCCGTGGGCGCCGCCGTCGCGATCTGGCTCCTGCTGGCGGCGCGCCACCGGGGGCGGCTCCTGCGGCCCACGGTCTGGGCGCTCCTCGTCCTGGCCGCGGGGGCGGTCGCCGCGGCGTGGGTGCTGGCGCCCTTCCTCCACGACCGGCTGGACTACCTCAAGGTGAAGGCCTTCTCGTGGCATGCCGCGGCCTGGCTCTGGCGCGACCACCCGGTCCTCGGCGCCGGGCCCGGCGGCTTCCAGACGGAGGCCCCGCTGGTGATGGCCCGGGTCTGGGCGCTGTGGACCGGGTCGTGGGGCGTGGCGCCCGGGTTCGTGGCGCCGCACGACGAGGCGTTCGCGCACGAGGACTACCTCCAGATGCTCGCGGAGACCGGGGTCGTCGGGACCGGGATGTGGTGCTGGCTCGTGGTGGTCACCGTCCGCGCCGGATGGCACGCGCTCCTGGCCGGCGGGGACGGGGAGGAGCGCGCCGCGTGGCTGGCCGGGCTCGCGGCGTTCCTGCCGACGATGGCGCTGCACTTCCCGCTCCACCTCGCGCCGCCGGCCATCGTGTTCTGGCTGTCGGTGGGGTGGGCGGGACGCCGGGTCGATCGCGCCGGACCGCCGGACGACGCGGGGGCCGTGCGGCCCGGACGGCTCCTGCCGTGGATCGCCGGTGCGCTGGTCGCGGGCCTGCTGGCGGCGCGGGGCCTCATGGCGAACACGCTGCTGGGGGAGGGCTACCGGTATTTCCGCGGCGGGGCGCCGCAGCTCGCCACCGGGTTCTTCGACCGGTGCGAGCGGCTCGCGCCGTGGGACTACGAGGAGCGGTTCTACGCCGGCGCGCTGGCGCAGGCGCTGCACGACGACGCGCGCGCGATCGCCTCGTACGAGCGGGCGGTGGCGCTCTATCCCGGGATGCAGGGGGCGCTGTACAACCTGGGCAACGTCTACTTCCACCGGGGCGACTATGCCGAGGCGGCGCGGGTGTACGCCCGGGTCCTCGCGATCAATCCCGCGGACGCGAACGCGCTGAACAACCTGGGGAACTGCCACGGGCTGATGGGGCGGCAGGCCGAGGCGGAGCGGTACTACCTCAAGGCCATCGCCATCAGCCCGGACCACGCGGATGCCCTGTACAATCTCGCGGTGAACACGTACCGCATGCGCCGCTGGGCGGAATCCCGCAAATGGCTGGCGCGCACCCTCGCGGTCACTCCCGCCTACCCCGCGGCGGTGGAGCTGGCCGCGTCGCTGCGGGGGAAGCCGCGGTGATCCGGCGGGGCCTGGTCGTGGCCGCGCTCCTGGCCGTCCTGCCGGGCGCGGGACGGGCCTTCGTGGCCTCCGCGCTCGGGTCCACCCAGCCGGTCGAGTCCGTGTCGCGGACCGCGACGGGAAGCGGGACCGGCATGACGGGCGAGGGGTGGATGGTGAACGGCGGCTGGTTCTTCAAGGACCGCCTGTTCAACAACGCCGGCCGGGGCGGGGTCCACGTGGACGCGGGCCGGGCGTGGACGCTGGCCCCGTGGCTGGGGCTGTGGACCGGGGCCGGGGCGCTCGAGGCCCACGGCTCGCGCCAGCGGTTCCTCGCGGCCGACGGGTCGCGGTACGACACCACCTGGAATGTCCGGGCCCAGTACGTGGATGCCGGGGTGGTCATCCCGTGGATGCCGTTCCCGGTCGCGCTGGCGGCCTACCGGCACGCCTCGGACGTCTCCGACGCCGCGGCCACCGGCCCGCTGGCCGGCCGGACGCTGGCGGGAAGCCGGGACGGGATCGGGCTGGCCATCGACATCCACATCGTGTTCGAGTGGTTCGTCCACGCGGACCGCAAGCCGCCGCGCGGCCTCGGGTTCACGGCGGGGTACATCGGGTTCATTGACGTCACCGGGCACGACCTGGCGGCGACGGACGCCGCGGGCGGGCGGGTGACGCACCCCAACTGGAAGCCGCTGCAGGGCGAGTCCCTGCGCGCCGGCATCGAATACGAATTCTAGGAGAAGGAGGAAGGTATGGACGAGAAGGAAGTGCAGGCGTGGCGGGACATCATCATGACGAACACCGTGACCGCCATCGGGCTGGTCAAGGTGCTCACCAAGAAGGGGCTCCTGACCGACGCGGAGCTGCTGACCGCGATCGAGGAGACGAAGAAGGAGCTGGCCCAGAAGCCGAAGCCGGCCTAGGCGTCAGGGGGCCCAGGCCGTCCGGTCCGGGATCCCCGCCGCCGCGAATCCCCGGCGGCGCTCGGCGCACTTATTGCACCGGCCGCAGTGGCGGCCGCGCCGCGGGGCGACGCAGGTGAAGGTGAGGTGCAGCGGCAGGCCCCGGCCCTGCCGGAGCACCCCCGCCTTGTCCGTCCGGGCGAACGGGGCGACCACCCGGATGCGGGTGCCCAGCGCCACCGAGGCGGCGCGGCCCATGAGCCCGCGGAAGCGGGCCGAGGCGTCCGCGAACGGGTTGCCGCCCAAGGTTCCCAGCGCCAGCACCGGGGCGCGGAGCCGGGCGCACAGGAGCGCGCCCCGGGACAGCAGGAGCAGGTTGCGCCCCGGGAGGTACATCCGCCGGTCGTCCGACCGCGTGCCCGGCGCCCCCCGGCCCGTGACGCTCCAGTGGCGGCCGTAGCTGTCCGCGACGGGCAGGTCCACCACGGCCAGCGGCCGCAGCCGGGGCAGCCGCGCGGCCCGGAGGAACCGGCGCAGGTGGGCCAGCTCGGCCCGTTCCCACGCGAACCCGAACCGGACGTAGACGGGATGGGATCGGCGGGCGCGGGCGGCCAGCCAGCCGAGCATCACCGCGCTGTCGCACCCGCCGCTGACGAGCGCGACCGCGCCGGGGAGGGAGGGGTGACGCACGGGGACTATAATACGCGGGTGAATCTCACCGGGAAAACCGCGCTGGTGACGGGGTCCGCGAAGCGGGTCGGCAAGGTGATCGCCACCGCGCTGGCGCGGCGCGGCGCGAACCTCGCGATCCACTACAACACCTCGCAGGCCGACGCCGAGGCCACCGCGGCGGAGCTGCGCGGCCTGGGCGTCCGGGCCATGACGGTGCAGGCGGAACTTTCGCGGGAGGCGGACGTCAAGCGGATGATGGAGCGCGTGGCGGACGAATACGGGCGGCTGGACGTCCTGGTCAACAACGCCGCGGTGTTCTACCGCACCCCGCTGGACAGCGTGACGGAGGCCCAGTGGGACCACACCCTGGACTCGAACCTCAAGGGCCCGTTCCTGTGCAGCGTCCACGCGGGCCGGCGGATGCTGGCGCAGCCGGAGGGCGGCGTGATCGTCAGCATCGCCGACTGGGCGGGGGTGCGGCCGTACACCGGGTACCTGCCGTACTGCATCTCCAAGGCCGGGGTCATCGCCATGACGCACGGCCTGGCCCGGTCGCTGGCCCCCAAGGTCCGGGTCAATGCGATCGGGCCGGGGCCGATCCTGGTGCCGACGGACCTGCCGCCTGAGGAGGCCGCGGAGATCATGGAAAAGACCCCGCTGAAGCGCCACGGATCGCCGGAGGACATCGCCGCCGCGGTGGTGTTCCTCGTCGAGGGTTCCGACTACGTGACCGGCGTCTTCCTGCCCGTGGACGGGGGCCGCCTTGTCGCGTAACCGGGCCGCGGCCCTCCTCGCGGCGCTCCTGGTCGCGGCGGCCGCGTCGGCCCCCGCCGCCACGCGGGAGCGGGTGAAGGCGGGATCCTCCCCGCGGCCCCCGGCCCCCGCGCCCCGGCCCGCGCCGGTCGCGGCACCCCC
>CAYNUZ010000250.1:0-3856 GCA_964400385.1 uncultured bacterium
CATGACCTACGGGCTCGGCCCCGGGACCGAGTACCACGACCAGCCGGTCGGCCGAGAAGTGGCGGTCACGGAACCCCGCCAGCGAGCCGGAGGTGGCGCCGCGGATCACCTCGCGGCGCCCGAGCACCGGCCGGGCCAGGGGATGGCCGCCGTAGAACGTGTCCATGAGCTGGTCCATGACCAGCTCCCCGGGCTCGTCCTCGTAGGAGCGGATCTCCTCGAGCACCACGCCCTGCTCCTTGTGGAGGTCCTCCTCCCGGAACAGCGAGTGCAGCAGCTGGTCGCACAGCACATCGCAGGCCAGCGGCAGGTGCTGGGCCACCACGCGCGCGTAAAACCCCGTCTGTTCGCGGCTCGTGGAGGCGTCGAGGTGGCCGCCGACCGCGTCGAGCTCCTCGGCGATCCGGCGCGCCGTGCGCCGCCGGGTGCCCTTGAAGAACATGTGCTCGAGGAAGTGGGTCAGCCCCTCCTCGCCGCGGGCCTCGTGGCGCGACCCCGCGGCCATCCAGACGCCGATGGAGACCGAGGCGACGTGCGGCAGCTCCTCGGTGAGGACGACGGCGCCGCTCTTCGTGACGGTTTCCTCGACATGGTCCGACAGCTTCGGGTGCGACATTTCGGGGTATTATAGGCCCTTCCATGGACCTCCGGAGCCGGGCCCTGCGCGTCGCCCTCGCCGCCGCCGAGAAATCCGGCGCCATCGCCCACCGCGCGTTCGGCACCCGCCTCAAGGTGGAGACGAAGGCGGACCACACGCCCGTCACCGCCATCGACCGCGCGTGCGAGGAGGCCATGCGCCGGACGATCACCCGCGCCTTCCCGCAGGACGGGTTCCTCGGCGAGGAATACGGCTCCACCAACCCGGGCGCCGACATCCGGTGGATCATCGACCCGATCGACGGCACGAAGGGGTACCTGCGCGGGATCCCGTTCTGGGGCTGCCTCATCGCCCGCGAGGTCCGGGGATGGCTGGACGTGGGCGTCATCCACCTGCCGGCGCTGGGCCACACCCTCTGGGCCGTGCGGGGCCGCGGGGCCTTCCTCGACGGCCGCCGGATCCGGGTCTCCCGCGTGGCCGACCTGCGGCGGGCCTACGTCCTCAACGGCGACCTCGAGGCGTTCGTCCAGCGCGGCGCACTGGCCCGCCTGGCCCGCATCGCGCGGCGCAGCGCCGTCGTGCGCTCCCTGGGGGACTGCGCCGCGTACCGCTGGGTGGCCACGGGCAACGCGGAGGCGGTCATCGAGGCCTCGCTCCATCCGTGGGACGTCGCCGCGGTCAAGATCATCGTGGAGGAGGCGGGCGGCCGGGTCACCGACTGGCGGGGCCGGGATTCCCACCTGATCGACAACATCGTGGCCTCCAACGGCCGCCTCCACCGCCGGGTGCTCTCGCTCCTCAGGCGCTGACCGGCCGCCCCCGCCGCTCCCGGAACTGCCGGGGGCTCAGGCCGTACCGCCGGCGGAACCGGGCGGAAAAGTAGAACGGCGACCCGAACCCGGTCGCCTCCGCGATCTCCTTGATGGAGGTGGGGGTCAGCTCCAGCAGCTTCGCCGCCTCCTGCAGCCGCGCATGCAGGATCGCCTCGATCACCCCGTGGCCCGTTTCCCGGCGGAAGAGGTGGGCGAACCGGGAGGGCGACAGGTGCGCCTGGGCCGCCAGCTCCGCCACCGTCGTGCGCTCGGCCGGCCGCGAGGCGATCCGCTCCAGCACGGCCTGCACCCGGTCGTCCACCGGCCGCCCCCGCGTGTCCCGGACGCTCTCCCCCGCCACGATCAGGATCCGCTCGATGGCGTTGAACGCCAGCTCCTGCCGCCACATCCCGCCCATGCGGATGTCCCGTTGCAGGTCACGGAACGCCTCCAGGATCCGGGTGCGGCCGCGCGCCGACCGGACCGGGACGTGCCGCAGCCCCGGCACGTCGGTCGCGGGCAGCTTCAGCCACCCCGCCCAGGCGGGGCGGGCGGGAAAGTGGACCCAGTGGAAGTCCCACGTCCGGCGCCGCAGGGTCCCGTACTCCGTCTCGACCCGGGGCGGATACAGGTGGAGGTCGCCCCGGCGCGCGCGCACGATGCGCCCCGCCGCGGACCGGAAGAATCCCCCGCCCCCGACGGTGAAGAACAGGAGCCACGTGTCCGTGCCCCGGCTGCGCAGGATGTGGTACCGGTCGTTCATCGCGAAGTGGGCGGACTGGAGGAGGGCGGGCGGGAAGGCCGACTCGGCCGCGGGCCGGCGGGGCGGCACGGCCCCGGACGCGGAAGGACGCGGCGGCCCGGGGCGCCTCATGCCGGGTGGCGCCTCAGGGTTCCCGCAGCGGCGGCGCGTTGCGGGAGGCGGGATCCAGGAGCTTGCGGATCTCCGCCTCGGGCGTGTCGTGGAACGCGATCCCGAAGGTCCAGGCGCCGAAGAGGTTCATGAGCCCGCGGTGCTTCCAGACGAGGGTCCCCGCCAGCCGCACCTGATGGTCCGGGTCGGGATTCGGGAAGCCGAAGAGCAGTTCGTCGCCCGGCTCGAACCGGGCCAGTTCGGGGGCGCCCGTGTGGAGCATCATGCCGATCCCGCTGATGTCGGAGGCGGTGACCGCGAACGGCTCGGCGGCCACCCGGGCGACCGACCAGGCGGTGCCGTGCGCGCGCAGCGCGTACCGGAGCGACTGCCGGCGCTCGATCCGCGCCACCGGGCTGTCGGGTGGGGGGGAGGCCGGGACGTTCATCCGGAGGAGTCGGCCCCTTCCGTCAGCGGGCGGGGGCGGCCGTCCCGCCATCGGCGGGACGCGGGGCCGGATTCCACGCCGCTTCGAGGTCCGCCAGCGCCGTGGCGGAGATCCGGGCCGGGCCGTCCCCCGCCGCGGCCCCCGTCGTACCGAAGAGCGCGTCGGCCATCGCCCCGGCCGGCATCCAGATGCTGGCCAGCCCGCCGAGGATGAGCGGGCTGTCGTGGTCGCGGGCGGCCTTCAGGAACCCCAGCGAGGCGTCCAGGTTCTTGTAGACCGTGGGCCACACCCGGAAGCCGCGGTCGGTGAACAGGGACAGCGAGGGATACCGGCCCTGCACCCCGCCCTCGTAGTGCCAGTCGCAGAGGATGATGTCGTTCGGGATGCGCTCGAGCGCCGGCGCGGTGCCGTTGGTGGCCCCCTCCCAGTCGCCGTACCCGGTGGCCTTGCCGTCCAGCAGCCGGTCGGCCCACATCAGCATCGTGACGCCGCGCCGGCGGAGCCGGGCGTGCAGGTCGTTCACCGCGTGCGCGTAGAGGTCCGCGGGATTGAGCTTCGCGCACCGCGGGCAGTTGGCGCTGCCGATCAGGAAGACCTCGTCCATGCCGACGTGGAACCAGTCGGCCTGGAAGGCGTCCACCAGCTCGTCAATGAGGTCGGACACGAACGCGTGGACCTGCGGATGGCTCGGGCACCAGGACCGGCAGTAGAACTCGTCGGAGTGGAGGTCCGACTGCGGGATCCTCGTATCGGACGGCTCCTCGAACTCCGGGTGCGCGACGAGCAGGGCGCCCGGCGGCTTGCGCCAGGACTGGTGCCCGAGGCACTGGAGCTCCGGGACCAGCCGGATCCCCTCCGCGCGGCAGGCGTCGGCCAGCTCCCGGACCTGGGCGACGGTCCAGCCGCCCTTCGCCGCCATCTCCGGGTGGGAGGTGAACCGGAAGTTGTAGTCGATCTCGTAGACGAGGATATTGCACTTGCGGGGCCCCAGCGCCTCGTGGACCAGGCGCTTGAGCGCCGGCAGCGACTCGGGGCCGGAGTCGAGGACGTGCAGGCCGCGCCACGGCATCGCCGGCCAGTCGGCGATGCGCACCGGCGGCGCGCCCGCCAGCCCGCGCAGGGTCTGCCGGGCCCGCAGCTCACCC
>CAYNUZ010000251.1:0-3843 GCA_964400385.1 uncultured bacterium
CCGGGCACCGTGGCGCGCTCGAGCGCGTCCACGGCCGGCCCGAGGTCCGCCGCCAGCCGCTCGGTCAGGGCGCGCACGCGGCCGAGCGCCCCCGGGTCGTCGAACAGCACGATCAGGATGCCGCGTGTCCCGGTGCGCCGGAAGAACAGGTTCATCCGGTCCCCCTCGTGGACGAGGATCGAGATCTCCTGGTCCCCGAGATACTTCGCCAGTTCATGGGTCACCAGGAAGTTGCAGGCCATCAGCGAGGCGCTGTCCGCGGGATCACCGGTCGCCAGGAGCCCCTTGCCGGCGGCCGCGATCAGGGCGCCGGATTCGTCGATGAGCCAGGCCGACTCCGCGCCCGCCCGGGACGTGAAATCGGCGAGCCGCCGCTTGAGGTCGTGCCCGGCCTCGGGGGAGGCGATTAGGTGGCGGCTCACGACCGGGTGTCCCCCATGCGGCGGTAGTAGAGCAGGCCCGCCACCGTGGCCAGCGCCCCGGCGCCCAGCAGGCCGGCGAGCGAGAGGGTCCGGAGCAGCATGCTCTGCCGGTACATGGCCGGGTCGGCCCCGATGAGCGGGGTCAGGACGACGGCGGTGAACCCGTGGAGGATCCCCGAGCCGGCCAGCAGGATCGCGCTGACCAGCGGGAGCAGCCACAGGACCCGGCGCTGGATCAGGGCGAGGAGCTGCCGCAGGATCACGGCATACAGCACGCACGACCCGGCGAGGAGCACGAGGGCCACCTCGTAGAGGACGAGCTCGGGGGAGAGCGCCGGGCGGTTCATCCCGCGCTCCCGAACCGCGGCGGCGGGGTGCGGGCGATCCGCGCGAGGAGCCGCAGCGTGGCGAGGCACCCCCACATGCAGCCGAGCCCGGAGCCCAGCAGCGCGCCGTACGCGAGGTAGGTCTCGTACCGGAAGGCCGTGGCCCCGGTGCCGGCCTGGGCCAGCGTGTAGACCGTGTACAGCAGGATGCCGGAGGGCGCCCAGCAGAGCAGGTGCCAGTGGGTGGCGATGTCGAAGGCGTGCTCCAGCCGCCGCGCGATCAGCCCGAGCAGGAAGAAGGCGGCCCACAGCCCGATCCCGCCCAGGATGGCCATGTAGTTGGCCAGCGTCACGTAGACCAGGATCTCGCCGGTGGACAGGAGCTTGATCATCAGATCCCCAGGTCGATCAGGCCGTCGAGCTTCTCGCCCAGCGCGGCCTGGATCACGCGGGCCCGCTGGTCGCCCACCAGGAGCCGGGCCCGGCCGGCGATCCCCACCGCCAGCCGGCGGAATTCGGCCTTGGTCAGCCGGTGCGGGTCGGTGATCGCCTGCGCGGCGCACTCCACGGTGTACAGGCGCGCGCCGAAGTGGGGCAGGTGCGTGCTGATGGTGCGCAGCAGCTCGTCCATCAGCCGGTCCTTCTGCCGGTTGAGGTCCACCGTCCGCAGGGCCTGCGCGTTGGCGGCGTGGTGGATCCGCCAGCCGGCGGCCCCGGACGGGAGCGCGGCCAGGTCCTGCGTCCACTCGTCGGTCCCGGCCTGGTGCCAGCCCAGCGGCTCGCCGTCGGCCGCGTAGCAGAGCACCTCGCCGGCGGGCGTGTCCGCGACCAGGGCCCCCGTCACGTGGCGTCCGCGCACCAGCGCGACCGCGACCGCCGGCGTGGCCGGACGCTCGGCGGGCTCCAGCAGGAGCACCTGGCCGTGCAGGACGGCGAGGACCGCGGCCAGCAGGTCATGGTCGAGCCGGCAGAGGTCCAGGAACGCGCGGCCCGCCCGGAGGTCCGCGGCGATCGCCTCGAGGGCGGGCAGGCCGCGGGACTCCTGGCCGCCGCGCTCGAACACCGCCGCCACCAGGTCGCCGTCGCGGAAGTAGATCGCCCCCAGGTCCTGGTCGAACACGCACCGGACGTACCCGGAGAACGCCTCCCGGCCGAGGGACTGCAGGATGCCGTCCAGGCGCACGTAGTGCGTGTCCAGATTCTTCTGGAGCACCCGGCCGGCGGGCAGGGGCCTCACGGCTTCACCCCGTGCGGCACGCGGTCGAGCCGCTTGTGGACCTCGGCGTGGAGCATCTTGAGGCCGGGCGCCAGGTTGAGCCGCTCGATGGCCCCGGTCTCGGCCGCCGCGGTCTCCTCCCAGCGCTGCAACAGGCTGCGGCATGCGTCCTTCCCGAAGATCTTGAACACCACCCAGGCGCGGCTGAGCAGCAGGTCCAGGTGGGCGCGGATCGCGATATGCCGCCGCTGCTCCGGGGAGAGCTTGCGCAGGGCCTCCTCCGCGGCGGCCGGCCCCGGCTCGCCGAGCAGGCCGGGGAACCGCACCCGGGTCTCCTCGTCCACGCGGGCCAGGATCGCCGCGGCATGCGGGCCGAGGTGCTCGCGGTACACCGCCGCGGCGAGCTGTTCGAGCTTCCCGAAGAATTCGTCCGCGTGCCGCACCTCGTCCGTGCCGGAGGCCAGGTGCATCGCCCGCTCGTAGGCCTGCATCAGGGTCCGTTCGGCCTCGGCCAGCCCCTGGGCGCACTCCTCGAACTTGTCCTCGAGGATCAGTTTGGCCACCTGCCCCACGAGGCCCGCCGCCCGGCGCCAGTCGTCCGACTGGGAGCGCTCGACGCCGTTGCGGATGCAGTCCTCGGCCAGCGCGCGCACGCGCCAGAAGCGCTTCACGAGCTCCATCGGGGGGGAGGTCGCGCCCGCGGGGGCCTCGGGCGCCGGGGTGACGCCGAAGGTCTGCTGGAGCGCCGCGGTGCCGCCGCCCGACCGGCGGCACGCCTCCAGGGTCCGGCGCACCGGGCCGCTCACCTGCTTGACGCGCGACCGGATCGCCCCCAGCGGGGAGGCGGTGTCGAACAGCACGATGAGGAGGGCCTCGGGGGTCATCGCCGAGAGGTGGAGGTTGAGCTCGCGGTCGCGCTGGAAGACCAGCGAGAATTCCCGCTCGCCCACCCGCTGGGCCAGCGCCCGGGTGGTGGCGTAGTTGCCCGCGGCCAGCGCGGCGATCGTCACCGGCTCCAGGCCGCCGAGGTTGCCCGGCGCCGTGATGACCCGGCCGGCGGTGTCGATCAGCAGGGCGCAGCGGGCGCCGCCCTCGGTGAGCAGCGGCTCGAGCGCCCCGGTCAGGGCGGCCAGCTCCTGGTCCCCGACGACCAGGTTGACGTTGCCGTCGGACAGCGTCAGGCTCATGTGGCGTCGAGCTCCTGCGGGACCAGGCTCCGCAGCGCCTGCGCCGTGGCCAGCCGCAGGGTGGGCATGACGCCGACCCCGTGCCGGGCCACCGCCTGGAAATACGGCTGGCCCGTGGGATTGAGCCGCGCCTGGAGCTCCTCGAGCGGGGCGACGTCCGGCAGGTCCCGCTTGTTGTACTGGACGATCAGCGGCACCTCCTCGGGCCGGATGCCGATCGCGACCAGGTCCGCCAGCAGCAGCTTCCGGCTCTCCTCGTTCTCGGCCAGCCGGGCGGACTGGGAGTCGGCGACCAGGACGACGGCGTCCACCCCCTTGAGGATCAGCTTGCGGCTCGCGTCGTAGTAGAGCTGGCCGGGAACGGTGAAGAGCTGGAGGTTGACCTTGAAGCCCGCCACCTCGCCCAGCCGGACGAGGAGGAAGTCGAAGAAGAGCGTGCGCTCGGTGGCGGTGTCGAGGGTGAGCAGCTCCCCGCGCTGGTCCACCGGCAGCGTCTGGTGCAGCCAGCGCAGGTTCGTGGTCTTCCCGCCGAGCCCGGGGCCGTGGTACGCGATCTTGAGCGTGATCTCCCGCCCCAGCTGGTTCACAAACGCCATGTCAACGTCCTCTGCGGTCGGGCCGTCACCAACGGAGCGGCTGCTGGGTTTCCTGTTCGATCTTCTCCCGCGCCAGCCGGGACTGCTCGGCCCCCA
>CAYNUZ010000252.1:0-3820 GCA_964400385.1 uncultured bacterium
CGGCCGGGGTGGGCCGGTACCTCCGGCTCCGCGCGGTCCTGCACGGCCGGGAGACCGCCGCCGCGGTGGCCGCGGGGCTGGCCCCCACCGATCCGCACCTGCACTTCGCCGGGTGGCGGCCGACGATCCGGCGGCTGACCGTCACCTACTTCGCGCGCGCGGCGCTCGCGGTCTCGAAGCCGGTCGCGCCCGGGTCGCTCAAGGCGTGGGGGACCGTGACGTACGCGATCGAGACCCCCGGGGGTTCGACGGCGGCGGTGGATGTCCTCGACGGGAGCGGGGCGCTGCTGTATGCGAACGTGCCGTCGGGATTCGCGCTCACCCCCGCGGTGGATCCGTACCGGTACCCCTCGCTGCGCCTGCGCGCCCGGCTGGATGCGGACCCGGCGGCGGCGGGCAACCGGCCCATCCTCACGCGCTGGCAGGTCGGCTGGACCCCGCTGCCGGAGCGGCTCTCGCTCAACCGCAACAGCTTCCGGCCGGGCGCGGGGGAGACGGTGGCCGGACTGGTGTCGGTCGAGCTGGGCGGGCACGTCCGGGTCCGGGTGCACGACGCCGCGGGCCAGGTGGTCCGGACCCTCCTCGACGACGTGGTGGACGCGCGCGCCACGCCGTTCGCGTGGGACGGGCGGAACAGCCGCGGCGAAACGGTGGTCCCGGGCGTCTACCTCGTGACGGCCTCCACGCCGAAGGGCGCGGGCACCCGCAAGGTCGTGGTGGCGCGGTGAGGTCCGTCGCGGCGCTGGCCGTCCTGGGCTGCTGGGGGGAGGGGCCCCCGCGGGGAACCGGGGCAAGGGACCCGGTGGGGGGAACCGGGCGGACCAACTTCTCGGACCTGTCCGGTTTCGCGAGAAACCAGCAGGGCGCCCGCGCGGCCCCCAGCGGGTACACGATCGACGCGGCGATCCAGAGCTGGACGCAGCCGTACAGCGCCTCGGGATTCAGCGAGACGTTTTCCGCGTCCGGCGTCCTGTACGGGCCCACGACCGTGATCGGCAACCCCGGTTCCACCGCCGAGTTCCTCACGCTCTGGCAATCGCGGCTGGATCCGGGCGGGGGGCTCCTGTTCTGCAAGACCTGCGAGTCGCACCCGGCCTCGGCGTGCCCCGACAACCCCCTGCCGGGCTACTTCCAGAACGGCCTCGACTTCATCATCGGCATCCGCAACGCCCCGTACCAGGGGCAGTCCTACCTGCCCGCCGTGGGCTGGGACGCGACGCTCGGGTTCGACCCGTTCGGGATTCCCCAGCTCCAGTGCATCTGCCCCAAGTGCCAGCCGGGGGAGCCGTGGTCCGATTCGATCCAGAAGTGCGGCGACCTGCCGCTGGAGTACGGCGCCGGAATCGCCGCCATCGTGCCCGGGTTCGGGTACAGCGCGAGCTTCATCGCCAGTGCCCAGCTCGGGCCGTATACGGCCTGCACGTCCACGGCCTACCTGGTGTACGCGATCAACGACCTCAACGGCAAGGGGACGCCCGTGACCGCGACCGTCTACGAGGGGGACTTCGCCAGCCCGTCGCTGACGGACGTCTTCGACCAGATGACGCCCACCACGGTGGAGCTCACGCCGGCCCGTTCCGTCGCCGGGGCGCTCTGGGACTTCGAGGCGTTTTCCGGCGTGACGCTGGCGCGGCCCGACGGGCACCCGCACTGCACCGAGCTGGGGCCGGTCTGGGTGACCGCGCACAAGGGCACGGCCGTCTCGCGGGTCTTCGACACCCTCTCCGACCAGACGCGCTGGGTGGACATCGCCTGGCGGGTCGAGCAGGCGACCACGTTCACCGACAGCGCGAAGAGCCCGATCCCGCCCGGGGCGCCGATCGCGCCGGTGCAGCTCTCGTATGCGGTCAACAACGTGAACACCCCCCTCCTGCCGGTCACGTTCACCGTGACGCACGGGGGGGAGAAGGTGCCCGGGCAGATCGGCATGAACATGGTCTTCACCTCGACCAACCCCATCCACGACGCGGCGGGGCTGCCCGTCTCCGGCCGGTACTTCCAGTGGTCGGTCACGCTGTACGGGCGCGGCGCCGCGGGGGAGCTCGACAGCGACCTGGCCCCCGTCACCACGCTGCCGTACTTCGCGGGGTACCTGCCCATCGTCCGCGAGATCACGGTGCACTACCTGGTGTGCGCCGCGCGGGCCCGGTCGCGGCGGATCGCCCCGACCTCGGTGAAGCGCTGGATCGCCGTGGACTATGCCGCCGACATCTCGCAGGGCGGCACCGTCGCCGTGGATGTGCTGGACGACGCCGGCAACGTCCTGCTGGCCGGCGTCCCGTCGGGCGCGCCGCTGGGAAGCATCGATCCGTTCCACCACCCGGCGCTGATGCTCCGGGCCACGCTGAGCAGCAATCCCGCCGACTGCGCGCTGCGGCCGGTCCTCTCCGCCTGGCAGGTGCGGTGGGAGCCGCTCGTGGACGTGATCGAGGTGGCGTGCAACAGCCTGCGCCCGGCGCTGGGGGAGCGGTGCGCGATGGAGCTGCGCGTCGAGCGGCCGGGCCCGGTCAAGGTCGAGGTGCACGACGCGGCGGGCCAGCTGGTGGCGACGCTGGTGGACGGCGAGCTCCCGGCGGAGGCGCGCATGTTCTCCTGGGACGGCCGGAACCGGCAGGGGGAGATCGTGGCGGCAGGGGTGTACTTTGTCGTGGCGAAGGTCCCGGGCGGGCACCGGGTGCGGCGGCTGGCGGTGGTCCGCTGATGACGGTATCCTTAGATAAATGAAGGACGGCATGCGTTTCCCGGCCCGCCCGGCCTGTCTCCTCCTCGCCGCCGTCCTCGGCGGCCCGGCCGGGGCCGTGACCAACGGGACCCAGGCGGGCGGCTTCCTCCTGATCGCGCCCGGCGCCCGCCCGGCGGCGATGGGGGAGGCGTTCACCGGCCTGGCCGACGACATCACGGCCGCCTCCTGGAATCCCGCGGGGCTGGCCCAGCTCGACGGGCTCCAGGCCTCGCTCTCGTACGCGGCGTGGTTCGCGGAGACGAGCTACTCGGTCGTGGGCCTCGGGGCGCCCATCGCGCCCGGCCACGTGATCGCGGGCACCCTGTACTACTTCCACGTGCCCCGCATCGCCAACGTCCCCGACGAGGTGGAGCCGGGGGTGGACCTCACGAACTACTCGCTCGGGGCCTCGTACGCCTGGCACGTGTCCGACCGGGTGAACATCGGCGGCGGGATCAAGCTGCTGAGCCAGGACATCGCCCAGAAGGACCGGCCGCAGTCGGCCGCCGCGGGCGCGATGGTGGACCTCGGGGCGCTGTACCGGTACCCGGATCCGGCGGTGACGGTCGGGCTCTCGCTCCAGAACATGGGGCCGAAGCTCGCCTTCCGGGACGCCAGCAGCCCGGCCCCGTTCTGGGCGCGGGCGGGGCTCTCGTGGCGGGCCTACACCGACGAGTGGCTGAAGGTGCTCTTCACCGGCGACGCCGCCCAGCCGGTCGAGACCGGGTACAAGCTCATCATCCCGTCCGGCGGGCTGGGCGACGTCTTCAAGATGACGCTGCGGCACCCCGTCCAGAACCGGTACAACTACGGGCTTGGGACCGAGTGGTGGGTGGCCGACGTCCTGGCGCTGCGGGCGGGCATGGCGATCCGCGTGGGGACCGACATCAGCTCGCCGACCGCGGGGGCGGGGCTGCGCTTCTCCGTGGACCCCTTCACCTACGCGCTGGATTATTCGTATGCCTTCTGGGAGGACCTTTCGGCCAACGTCTCCCGCGTCTCGTTCATCCTCAGCTACCATCCCCGGCCGCACGAGTCCGCCGAGTGAGCGCCGCCCCCACCCGGCCCGTCCGGGTCCTCGCCGCGGCCGCCGCGCTG
>CAYNUZ010000253.1:0-3800 GCA_964400385.1 uncultured bacterium
GCGCTGGCCGCCCCGGTCCGGGCGCGGGCCGACGCCGGGGCCTGGCAGCTCCAGGTGCACCGGGCCACGACCCGGGTGCTCGCCGTCTCGTCGTTCTTCGGGAAGTTCTGGGGGGTCGGTGAGAAGGGCGCGATCATGGTCTCGGACGACGGGAAGCTCTGGGCCCGGCAGAAGCCGTTCACCGAGCGCGACCTCTACGGGGTGGCCTTCGCGGACGCGACCGCAGGCTGCGTGGTCGGGGCCGGCGGGTACGTGGCCACCACCGAGGACGCGGGCGAGCACTGGATGTTCCAGAAGACCTCGGTGACCGAGGACCTGCGCGGGGTGAGCTTCGGCAACCGGAACGTGGGCATCGCGGTGGGGCTCAAGGGCGCGCTGCTGGTGACCTATGACGGCGGGCGGACGTGGCTCAAGCGGGACGTCGGCTACGGGGAGTCCTTCATGAGCGTCATGATGACCTCCCCGGCCGAGGCGTGGGTGGCCGGCGAGCGCGCGCTCATCCTGCACACCGTGGACGCGGGGCGGACCTGGGTGGAGTACCGCCACCCCTCGGGCCGGTGGATCTACGGACTCTGGTTCTCGGGCGACACGGGCTGGGCGGTGGGCAAGGGCGGGTTCATCCTCCGGTACATGCTGAAGAAGTGGGACGAGATCCCGCTGCCGGTCCCGTCGGACTCGCTGTTCGGCGTCGCCGGGACGGCGGCCAACACCGTCTGCGTGGTGGGCGCGGGCGGGCAGGTCTGGACCACGGCGGACGCGGGCCAGACCTGGCAGAAGCGGGACGCCCAGACCACCGAGGACCTCACCGCGGTGGCGTTCACGGCGGCCACGGGATGGGTGGTCGGCGCCGAGAACGCGCTCCAGTCTTCCATCGACGGCGGCGCGAGCTGGGCGACCTACCCGCTCGAGAACCTGCCCGGGTACACGGCCGTCGCGTTCGCGGACGCCTCGTCGGGCTGGACGGTCGGCCGGTCGGGGCTGATCTGGGCGACGCGTGACGGGGGGGAGAACTGGGGACAGCAGGACGCGGGAATCCGGCACGACATGACCTCCGTCTTCGCGCTGTCCCGCAACCTCGTGTATGCCACGAGCGAGGGCGTGATCGTCAAGACCGACAACGGCGGCCTGTCCTGGCGCCGGGTCTGGCTGGAGCCGCCCCCGTCGGCCGCCGAGCTGGAGAAGCCGAAGAGCCAGCGCAAGCCGCCGACGATCCTCAACGACGTCTTCTTCTTCGACACGCGGCGCGGCTGGGCGGTGGGGACCGACGGGACGATCATGGTGACGACCAACGAGGGCGAGTACTGGGACCGCATGAAGACGCCCATCGAGAAGACGCTGTACGCCGCCTGGTTCACCTCGCCCAACGACGGGTTCGTGGCCGGCGAGGACGGCCAGCTCTACGTGACCGCCAGCGGCGGCCGCCGGTGGAGCGCCATGTCCATCGGCGGGGGCGGCGAGCCCCTGCGCGCGATCCACTTCCTCGATCCGGACAACGGCTGGGTGGTGGGCGACGGCGGGACGATCCTGCGCACCAAGGACGGCGGCAAGTCGTGGCGCGAGATGCGCCTCGGCGGCTCGGTGTCCCTGCGCGACGTCTGGTTCGTGGACCGCAACCTGGGCTGGATCGCGGGGGAGCACGGCACGCTCCTAAAGTCCTGGGACGGGGGCGACACGTGGGTCAGCGACAAGCCCCCGGTCCAGACCGACTACGCCGGGCTGGCGTTCGCGTCGCCGGAGCTGGGGTGGGCGGTCGGGGAGCGGGGCGTGATCCTCCAGTACAACCCGCGGAAGGCCCAGCCATGAGGCCGCGCGCGCCCCTCGCCGCGGCCCTCGGGCTGCTCCTCCTCCCCGGGTGCGAGGCGCCCAAGGAGCTGCGCCCGTCGGTGACCGGCATGGAACTGGTGACGATGCCGCGCGCGGGCTGGAAGACGTTCCGCAACATCACCCAGATCAGCTGCATGGCGCGGCAGGGCGACGTGCTGTGGCTCGGGACCCGCGGCGGGGGGATCGTGCGGTACCACGTCCCGTCGGGCCAGTACGTGGTCTACACCCAGAGCGACGGCGTCGTTCACAACACGATCAACGACATCGCCGTGGACCGGGCCGGGACGCTCTGGTTCGCCACCCCGATGGGGGTGGGCGCGTTCGACGGCCGGCGGTGGCAGGTCTTCACGACCGCCAACGGCCTGCCGAGCAACTTCATCCGGACGGTGCTGGTGGACGTCAACGACGCCAAGTGGTGCGGCACCGCCCAGGGGATCGCCAAGTTCGACGGCCGGATCTGGACCGCGTATTCGACCACGCGCGGCTGGCGGAACAACGACATCCTCTGCCTGGCCGCCGGCGCCCGGTCGGTCTGGGCGGGGTCCAGCGAGGGGCTGAACGAGTTCGACGGGACCAACTGGGCGGTCCGGACCAAGGAGGACGGCGTCCTGGGCGACGAGATCCGCAGCCTGTTCGTGGACCAGGACGGGGCGATCTGGTCGGGTTCCGACGAGGGCGTCTCGCGGTTTGACGGGCTGGTCTGGACCAACTACCCGCTCCCGCCGCGGCTGGCCGGGCTGCCGATCAACGCCGTGACGGTGGATTCCGTCCGGCGGGTCTGGATCGCGACGGCCCAGGGCCTGGCGGTCTTCGACGGGACGCGGTGGAGCTTCTATTCGATGAGTTCGGGGCTGCCGAGCGACGAGATCTACACCCTCCTGTCCGAGGCCGACGGGGGGACGTGGATCGGGAGCCGGGCCGGGCTGATCCACTTCGACGGCGAGCGGTTCGAGACCGAGCCGATCCAGTCCACGCTGCCGAACAACACCATCCGGTCGGTGGCGTGCGCCCCGGGCCGTGACCTCGTGTGGTGCGGCACGGACCAGGGGGTCATGCGGTTCCTCGGGGGGCGGTGGACCAGCATCACCTCCGCGGAGGGGCTCCCGGCGGAAAGCGTGAACGCGCTGGCGGTGGACCAGGCGGCGCACGTGTGGCTGGGCACCTCGCTCGGCGCGGTGGAGATGAGCGAAAGCGAGTGGGTCCTGCGCAAGACCGACCAGGGGTGGGCGAACAACTACATCCACTGCGTCTGCGTCGAGTCGGTCGGCGCGAATACCGGGCGGGTGTGGATGGGCACGAACGCCGGGGCCAACGTCTACCAGGACGGGAACTGGAAGACGTGGCGCGCCACGGACGGGCTGGTGAGCGACACGGTGCTGGCGATCGCGCAGGATCCCGCGGGCCCGATGTGGTTCGGAACCGACCGGGGCGTTTCGCGGTTCGACGGCGAACACTGGGTGACGTACGGGAAGGCCGACGGGCTGGCCGATCCCACGGTCCGGGCCATCGCGGTGGATCCGAAGGGCCGGGCGTGGTTCGGCACGCAGGGCGGCGGGCTGTCCCGGTTCGACGGGAAGAACTGGACGACCTTCACCCAGCGCGACGGGCTGGGCGGGGACTACGTCACCGCGCTGACCGTGGACAAGGACGGCAACGTCTGGTGCACCACGTGGGGCGGCGGCGTCGCGGAGTGGGACGGCACCCGGTGGATCGCGTTCGGCGCCACGCAGGGGCTGGCGTCCAACTTCGTCTACGCCATCGGGATTGACGCGCGCGGCCGCAAGTGGTTCGGCACCGATTCGGGGGTCAGCGTGCTCGCGGACGTGCGCCTCGACGGCCGGGCGATGCAGCCGGCGACCTCGCCGTCCGTGCCCCAGCGCCAGCCGGAGGCGAAGCCCGACCTGCCGCCGCGGCCGGTGAAGCCGGTGGTGGAGCCCAAGGCGCCGCCGCCCCCTGCCGCCCCGCCGGCGTCTGCG
>CAYNUZ010000254.1:0-3680 GCA_964400385.1 uncultured bacterium
GGGATGACGCTGTTGACCGCGCCCGAACGGGGGGTGGCCGGGGCCGGGCCCGCGGGCGCAGCGCTCCTGGTCGTCGCCACCATCAGCTGGTCCACGGGCTCGCTGCTGGCGCGCCGGATGGCGCTGCCGCCGTCGCCGGTGCTCGCCTCGGCGATGGAGATGCTGGCCGGCGGGGCCCTGATGGTCCTCCTCGGCAGCGCGCTGGGCGAGTGGCGGGGGATCGATCCGGCCGCGGTGTCCGGCCGCGCCCTCGGGTCGGTGGCCTTCCTGGTCGTGTTCGGATCGCTGGTCGGATTCTCCTCGTTCGTCTGGCTCAACCAGGTGACGACCCCGGCCCAGGTCTCGACCTACGCGTACGTGAATCCGGTGGTCGCGGTGTTCCTCGGATGGTGGCTGGGCGGAGAATCGCTCTCGGGCCGGATGTGGCTGGGGGCGGCGGTCATCATCGGGGCGGTGGCCGCGATCACCCTGGGCTCCCCGGCGGGGGGCCGGGTCAGGCCTCGAGGTTCAGCCAGCGCACCTCGTCGGGCGTAAGGGCCAGCGCCAGGGCCGCGGCGCACGAGAGCGTCTCGGCGGGGACCGCCGGGCCCACCAGCGGGAAGGTGGGGAAGGGCTGGCACAGGACCCAGGCCAGCGCGACCTGGATCGGCTCCACCTTCCGCTTCGCCGCGAACTCCTGCACCCGAGCCAGCCGGCGGAAATTGTCCTCCGCGTACCAGCACCGGACCAGCTCGGCATCGGAGGTGTCCTCGGGGCGCGCCCGGCCGGTGAAGAAGCCGCGGGCCTGGCTGGACCAGGACATCACCGGCATCCGCGCCTTCGTGAGCCAGGCGCGGGAGTCCGCGTCGGAGCAGGAGAGGCAGCCGCCCCAGGGCGCCTCGACCATCCGGGCCAGCGACAGGTTGTTGCTGATGGCGGAGAAGCCCTGCAACCCCTTGCCCGCGGCGTACGCGTTGGCGGCCTCCACCCGGGCGAGGGACCAGTTGGACCCGCCGAAGATCCGGATCCGGCCGGCCCGGACATGCTCGTTGAGGACGTCGATGAATTCGGCGACCGGGATGTCCGGATTGTCCCGGTGCATCATGTAGATGTCCGCGTGGTCGGTCTGGAGCCGGTCCAGCGACTCGAGGAGCTGGCTGGACAGCGCCTTCGGGTTGCAGTGCGGCGAGTGGGCGCCCTTGGCGAGGATCACGATGTCGTTCCGGATGCCGCGGTTGCGGATCCACAGCCCGAGGTCCCGCTCCGAGCTCCCGCCCCCGTAGATGTACGCGGTGTCGAAGGCGTTGCCGCCCAGCTCGAAGAAGTCGTCGTACATCCCGAAGACGCGGGCGGTGCCGCCGCCCATGGTGCCCATGAACAGCCGGGAAATCTTCTTCGCCAGCCCGTCGATCGTGCCGTACGTCATCGGCGCTTTCGGGCTCCGGGCCAGCGGCCGGCCGTGCACCGGGAGGAGGAGCCGGTCGGGCTTTTCCGCGTCGTAGACCAGCCCGATCTCCTTCCGCCACCGGTCCAGGGCGCGCATGTTCCCGAGCGAGTCGTCCCAGGTCATGGCGGGGGGGCGGCCCTGCCGGTGGTCGAGGTTGTCCGCCACCATGTCCGCCTCCAGGGCGTAGCTGCCGACGGCCGAGGTGACCTCGACCTCCTCCGGCGCGGGGGCGCCCTTGCGGTGGACCAGGATCTTGAGCGTGCCGGCGCCGCCCAGCCCCCACGGGGCCGGGACGGTGATGGAGCCCTCCGTCCCGAACACGCGCAGGACGTTCTCCTGGTTCACGAGGACCCCGGTCGAGAGCTGCGCGAGGATATTGCCGGGGAACTTCACCACCGCCGTCGCGACCTCGTCCACCCGGGTGACGTCCCCGACCACCCCGACCGCCTTGATCTCGCTCGGTTCGACAATGTCGCGGCCCTGCGCGGCGCCGGCGATGAGCCGCGCCATGGACATCGGGTAGCACCCCACGTCGAGGATGCCGCCGCCGCCCAGCGCGTTGTTCAGCAGCCGGCCCTCCGGGTTGAACCCGGCCTGGAAGCTGAAGGTCGCCTGGATCACCCGGACCTCGCCGACCGCCTTCGCGCGGACCAGCTCCACGAGCTTCGCGGTCTGCGGGTGGCACCGGTACATGAAGGCTTCCATCAGGAACACGCCGTGACGCCGGGCGGCCTCGACGGCGGCCACGGCCTCGGCCTCGTTCAGCGCCAGCGGCTTCTCGCACAGCACGTGCTTGCCGGCCTCCGCGGCGCGGATCGTCCAGAGCGCGTGGAGCGGATGCGGGGTGGCGATGTAGACCGCCTGGACGGCGGGGTCGGCGAGCAGCGCCTCGTACGAGCCGTGGCACCGGGCCGCCCCGAACTCCTTCCCGAACTTCTCGGCCGCCGCCTGCGTGCGGCTGCCCACGGCCACGAGGGTGCCGGTGCGGGATTCCTTGAGGCCCTTTGCGAAGACGCCGGCGATCCGGCCGGTGGAGAGGATGCCCCAGGCGAGCTTCCCGGAGGCCATGTGCGGGTTCAGTGTTCCGGGTGCGCGATGGACTCGAGCAGCGGCTTGGTGTTGAACTTGAGCTGGTCGAGCTGCTGCATGAAGCCCTTCTTGTCCACCGCCTTCATGTAGCCTTCCTTGGCGTCAATGATGCCCTTCTTGACGTAGTCCGCGAGGATCTCGCTCAGCATCGTCATGCCCTCGCCCTTGGCGGTCTGCTGCGTCGAGGGGATCTGGAAGGTCTTGCCCTCGCGGATCAGGTTCGCGATGGCGGGCGTGGCCACGAGGATCTCGAGGGCCGCGATCCGGCCCGACCCGATCTTCTTGCACAGGGTCTGGGCCACGACGCCCTTGAGCGATTCCGAGAGCATGACCCGGATCTGGGCCTGCCGGTCGGCGGGGAACTGGTCGATGACCCGGTCGATCGTGGAGGCGGCGGTCGTCGTGTGCAGGGTGCCGAAGACCAGGTGGCCGGTTTCCGCGGTCTCGATCGCGATGGCGATCGTCTCGAGGTCGCGCATTTCGCCGACCAGCACGATATCCGGGTCCTCGCGCAGGGCGGCGCGGAGCGCGGTCTTGAACCCCTCCGTGTGGGCGTGCACCTCGCGCTGGTTGAGCAGGCACTTCTTGTTCGGATGGACGAACTCGATCGGGTCCTCGATCGTGATGATGTGGTCCTCGCGGGTCGCGTTGATGAGGTCGATCATCGCGGCCAGCGTGGTGGACTTGCCGGACCCGGTCGGGCCGGTGACCAGCACCAGCCCCTTGGAGAGCTGGGTCATCTTGCGCACGGCGTCCGGCAGCCCGAGGTCGTCCGCGGTCAGGATCTTGGACGGGATGATCCGGAAGACGGCGCCCGGCCCCTTGCGGTCCCGGAAGATGTTGCACCGGAACCGGCCCAGCCCCACGATCTCGTACGCGAAGTCGGTGTCGTTGGTCTCGGCGAACTGCCGCTGGTTCCGCTCCGGGGTGATCGGCATGAAGAGCGCCATGAGCTGGTCCGGCGTCATGACGTTCTCGCCGTCCATGTACTTCATCGAGCCGTCGATGCGCAGCATCGGCCGGTTGTCCGACGAGAGGTGCAGGTCGGAAGCGCGCTGCTTGACCATCTTGTCGAAGAGCCGGTTGATCGCGGGCGTCGGGCCGCCCGTGGCGATCTGGGTGCCGGGCCGGCCCGCCGAGGCCGACGGGGCGGCCGCGGGCGCCG
>CAYNUZ010000255.1:0-3670 GCA_964400385.1 uncultured bacterium
CGGCCGCGGCCACCGCGCCCAGTCCCGCCCCCAGCGCCCCGGCCGCGCCGGGCGGGAGCCGCCGGAACACCTCGACGACGGGCCGCAGGACCGCGTAGATTGCGGTCCGCAGGACGACCTTCCACGCGTGGCGGATCCGGCCCCGCACGGTCAGGCCACCCCGGAACGCAGCAGGTCGTGCAGGTGGACCAGCCCGACGAGCCGGCGCGCGGCATCCACGACCGGCAGGACCGAGATCGAGCGGGTTTCCGTGAGGCGGATGGCCGCCGCCACGAGCATGTCCGGCCCGACGGAGAGCGGGGAGGCGGTCATGGACTCCTCCACCGGGAGCCGTGCGAGGTCCACGCCGTCGCGTGCCAGGATCCGGCGGAGGTCGTGGTCGGTGAGGATGCCCGCGAGCGTGCCGTCCGCCTCGACCACGCAGGTCGCGCCCACCTTCTTGCGCGTCATCTCGAGGATGGCCTCCCGCACCGGCGTCCCGCGGGTGACGCGGGCGACCTCGTCGCCCTGCCGCATGATGTCCGCCACCCGGAGGAGCAGCCGGCGCCCGAGGGCCCCGGCGGGATGGAACTGCGCGTAGTCCTCGGGGGTCAGCCCGCGGCGCTTCAGCACGGCCACGGCCAGCGCGTCGCCCAGCGCCAGCGCGGCGGTCGTGCTGGAGGTCGGCACCAGGTCCATGTCGCACGCCTCCTCGCGCACCGAGACGTCCAGCACGATCTCGGCCTCCCGGCCCAGGGTGGAAGCCGCCACGCCCGTCAGCGCCACCAGCGGCACGCCCAGGCGCTTGAGGGCGGGGAGCATCGCCAGCACCTCCGCGGTCTCCCCGCTCCGGGACAGCGCGATGGCCAGGTCGCCGCGCGCGATCATGCCGATATCGCCGTGCCCGCCCTCCGCGGGATGGATGTAGAGGGCGGGGGTGCCGATGGACGCGAGCGTCGCGGCGATCTTCCGGCCGATGATCCCCGACTTGCCCATCCCCGTGACCACGACGCGCCCGCGGCACGCGAGCACCGCCTCCACCGCGGCGTCGAACGACGGGCCGAGGCGCTCCTGGACCCCCAGGATCGCCTCCGCCTCAAGCCGCAGCACCCGTTTCGCGTCCTCCAGCGACGACATACCCGTCAATTCTAGCTCGCGCCCGCTCCCCCCGGGCGTCGCAACCGGATCACGGCATTCGGACTGACCGGCGCGAGTCCGGGCGGGCGGAGGGTGTTCAGGCACGGGCGCCCCGGGCCTAGGCGGATTTTCCCCGACGGGTCCTGTCACGGGACGACTGTCGAGTTGGCTTGCCGTCCGGCTCTCATACACAGGTGTCAGCTGACCGCCCGGGTCGGCCGGGCGCCCACGCTCCTCACCTTCAGGCTGCCAGCGTGTGGGGCGATGGGCGCCTTTCCCTCCCCACTCTCCGGTTCAAGGCCGCCGTGACGGGCAGTCGCCAATCGACAGTCGCCCCGCGCCACCCGATTGCACGGCCCGGGGCGGTCTCCGCTTGCCCGAGCACCCCCCAACCCGGCCTTCGCGCCTGTGCCACTTCCGCCCTGCATCCCACGGAACGAACCTCACTGGACGCGCAGGCGCGAGAGGCGGGGTGCGGTGTCCGCAGACGTTGTGTCGGCCGCTTCGCAGTCGCCGCGTCCGCCGGCCGCCCGAGCTGGTCAGCCGCGGGCGCGCACCGCCGGATCGGATGAATCGCGCCCGCGGCGCTCCAGTGAGGGCGGCCTCCGGGGCGGACGCGAGCGACGGAGAAGGGCCGGCCATGGTCCCCGGGGCGTCCGCGCCCCGGGGGAGGCCCAGGCCGACACACAGCGACGCCGGACACGGTGGGGCCGGCGAGCGTGTCTGCGGACACCCACCCCGTCTCGACTCGCGCCGGTCAATGTCCCGGGATTGGCGAGTGTGCCTGCGGCCCCCCGCCCCGGCCGGACTCGAGCCGGTCAGTTCAGGGTCAGGAGACGGGGGTGGGGATGTCGAGGTGGAGGATCCGGCCGCAGGATTCGCAGTAGACCATCTGGTCCTGCTTGTGGATCTCCACGATGATCTGCGGGCGGATGGACATGTGGCACTCGCTGCAGGCCGCGCCCGAGGCGTCGCCCACGACGTGCGCCAGCGGCGAGCCGCCGCGCGACTTGCGGATCTGGTCGTACCGGTGGAGGTCCTGCGCCTTGAGCTTGCCGCCCTCCTCGACGCGCTTGGCGGCCAGCGCCGCCCGGTCGGCCACGCACTGCGCCAGGGCGGCGGCCGTGTCGGCCTCCTCCTGCTTGACCTTCTTCTCCATCGCCGCCAGCTCGGCCCCGCGGCGGCCCGCGGCGCCCTTGAGCTCGTCTTCCTTGATCATGAGCTGCAGGACCTTGTCCTCGATCTTCTGCATCTCCGCCTTGTCCTTCTCGATCTCGTCCTTGAGGGCGGTGTATTCCTTGTTGGTCTTCACCTCGTACATCTGGGTGGAATACTTCTTGATGCGGTCGTCCCGCGTCTTGAGGTCGATATCGAGCATCTTGTGTTCCTTGAGGGCGTCGTCGAGGAGGCGCTTCTCGTTCTTGACCAGCTCGCGGAACTGGGTCAGTTCTTCCTGTGCGGCGGCCAGATGGGTGCGGGCAGCCTCCTCCCGCGAGGAGAGCTCGTCGAGCGCGAGGTCAACCTTCTGAAGGGCGAGAAGCTGCTCGAGGCTCTGGGAGTTCATCGTCCTGGTTCCGCGGGCGTGGATTCATAAACAGGGGGCTATTGTAGGGGGCCTACCGGATCGTTTGCAAGAGCGCGCGAACGTGGGCGCGCTCCCCCTCGGCCCCGGTGAGCGGGAGGGCCAGCAGCGCTTGTTCCAGCGCGGCCCGCGCGCCGGCGGCGTCGCCCCGCAGGAACCGCAGGTTCCCCAGGAGCAGGTAGGACCGCGGGAACCCCGGCGCCTCCGCGATGATGCGGTTGAGCTGGACCTCGGCCAGCCGCAGGACCTGCTCGCGCTGCGCCGCCGGCCCCGCGGGCATCTGCAGCAGGAGCTGGGCGAGGTTGTACCGCGCCAGCACGCGCCCCGGCATGTCCGAGGGCAGGCGCACGGCCCGCAGGAACGCCGCGCCCGCCAGTGCGGGATTCCCCGTGCGTGCCGCCTGGCCCAGCCGGGCCATCTGGAGCGCATAGGACGCCGCCACGTCCCGCGCGGAGGCGGGCCCGCGCTCCCAGGCGTCCCAGATGCCGCGGAACCGCAGCGCGCGCCAGATCCGCGCGCTGTCGTCCAGCCCGTATCCCGTGCCCAGCGGCGGGCGCAGGGTCAGCCCCACCGGCCGCAGCACGCCCTCCCCGCCCGCGTGCTGGGACGTGTAGACCAGCGGGCGCACCGGCCGCACCGTGTACTCCCGGAGCGTCACGGCCCGCGGGATCACGTCCGGCACCAGCCGGTGCGCGGTCTCGCGGTACCAGTCGTAGTCCAGGAAGACCGCCGCCATCACCGCCACGTCGGTGCGCCGCAGGTCCGCCTCCCGGTGATAGAGCAGGGCGAACAGGTCGTAGTCCCCCTCGCAGAACACCACCGAGCGCGGGGCGGTGCCCAGCAGGAGGTTCCAGCCGTAGTCGTAGGAGAGGTACGACCGCGAGACGTCGTGCCGCGCCCAGCCCGCCGCGAGGAGCCACGCGGCCGCCACGCCGGCCGGCGCCCAGCCCCAGGGCCCGAGCGACACGGCGG
>CAYNUZ010000256.1:0-3667 GCA_964400385.1 uncultured bacterium
TGGAGGAAAGGAGGGCGCCGGCGCCGAAGATCCGCCGGGCCCACGGGGCGGACGGGGGCGCGAGGCCGGGATGGTGGAACGCCGAGGCCGCGACCGCCAGCACCACCATGAGGCCCGGCATCTGCAGGTTGAATTCCACCAACCCGTGGACGGCCAGCGCCAGCACGGCGGTGAGCAGCCCCCCGGTCAGGCCCCACACCTCCAGGTCCTCGTCGCGCCGCCACTGGCGGAACCGCTGGCCAACCTGCAAGAGCAGCGCGCCCACGATCAACCCGAACCCGGCCCCGCCGCCTTCCACGAGGAACTGGAGCCAGTCCCCGTGGGCATGCTGGACCTCCCCTGCGGCCAGCAGCGGCGATCCCGCCTGGCGGGGCGCGAAGGCATACCGGAAGGCCCCGATCCCCCACCCGGTGGCCGGACGCTCCCCCGCCAGCAGGGTGCCGAGCTGCCAGATCTCGAACCGCGCCCGGGTGGACGCGTCGAAGGACTCCTTCGCCTCCCGCCACCCGGCCAGGTTCGGCCGGGCACGGAGTACCCCGCCGTAGACCAGGAGCAGCAGGGCCACCACCGCATACAGCAGACGCCGTCGTGCGCCATGCAGGAAGCGGGAGGCCCCGCAGAATCCGATGACCCCGCCCGCGACCAGGAGCGCCTGGAACGCGCCGCGCGAGGTCGTGGCGGCCATCGCCGCGACCATCAGCCCGGCGAGGACCGCGAGGATCGCGAGGTCCGCGAGCAGGTCCGCCTGCCGGCCCGGCGAGCGCCGGTGGGCGAAGAGCCGGGGCACGCCCGAGGCGATCAGCCCGCCGCCCACGGCCACGGCCACCGCCAGCAGGGCGGCGGCATGGTTGCGGTTGTAGAACGGGCCGAACGAGTTCGGCGCGGGCCGGAAGCCGTAGATGAGGTGGTTGAACCGGCCCCGCTGCGCCAGCCCGTCGAGGGCGACGAAGAGGCCGAGGCCGAAGAGGACCAGGCCGAGGCGGCGGAGCGCCTGCCGGGTCGCCACGAGGGCCGACGCCAGCCAGGCCACCGCGGCGTACACCACCCAGAGCGGCGCGGCGCTGCGGGTCGCCCACGCGGACGTCGACCGGCCGGTGGCGGCCTGCCACACCGCGAGCCCGGCCACGCCGAGGCACCCCACCGCCAGCGGCGGGACGGATTCCCACCGGGCCTTCCCCCTGAGCACGGCGGCCGCCGCGAGCGCCAGCCAGGAGAGCTCGACCAGGGCGCGGGACCAGGGCTCGACGGTTCCGAAGAGCAGGATCCCGGCCGCCAGGTTGGCGAAGAACCATCCTTCCCACCCGCTCATGAGGTCAGGACGCGGCCGTCTTCTCCTTCGCGTGTTCGGCGTAGTAGCCGTGGTAGTAGCGGTAATACTCGAGGGACTCCACGGACGACCGGTTCAGGACGATGCCGACGATGTTCGCAAACCCGTCCTTGAGCCGGTGCACGGCGCGGCCCACCAGCGCGGCGCGGGTGCTCCCGGCGCGCACGACCACCACCACCCCGTGGGCATGCCGGATCCACAGGAGCGCGTCGGTCACGGGAAACACCGGCGGGCTGTCCACGATGATCCGCGAGTAGTGCTCCTGCGCCCACGTGATCAGGTCGTTCAGTTTGGGGTCCCCGAGCAGCTCCGACGGGTTGTCGGGGATGGGGCCGCACGACAGCATCGTGAGGTTGGCGATGCCGGCGTCCTGGACCGCGGGCCGGCCGCTGCCGTTGGACAGGTAGTTGCTGAGGCCGTGGTCGCCCTGGAGGCCGAAGATGGACTTCACGGCCGGCCGCCGGAGATCGCCGTCAATCAGCAGGACCTTCTCCCCCGCGTGCGCGAAGGCCCGGGCCAGGTTCGCGGCCACGAAGCTCTTGCCCTCCTCCTGCACCGCGCTGGTCACGAGGATCACCGGGGTCTTCTGGACCGTGGCCAGCCGGAAGGAGACGGCCGTGCGCAGGTTCCGGAAGGCCTCGGCCGCCTGCGAGTGCGCGGCGCCCCAGATGTGCTCGTACCGGCTGCCGCGCTCCACCTCGGTATCCCCGAGATGCTGGAGCATCCCCAGGCACGGCAGCCGCAGGAGCGACTCGGCGTCCTCGGCGGACCGGACGGTGAGGTCCAGCCGGTCCACCAGCAGCGCCAGCCCGAACCCCGCCGCGAGGCCGAGGAGCAGCGCGAGCTCCAGCGTGCGGCCCTTCCGCGGCCGGTCGGGGACCGTCGGCGGCCGGGCCGGGTCCACGATCCGGACGTTGCTGCCGATGAATTCGCCCGAGAGCTGGAGCCGGATGCTGTCGGCGATATGCCGCACCTCCACCGCGATCTGGTCCCGGACCTGCCGGATGTGCGCCTGCAACTGCTGCTGCGCGGGGTGCTGCGGCTGGTACCGCAGCGACTGCTCCGCGTACTGCCCCTCGAGCGTCGCCAGCAGCCCCTTGAGCTGCTGGATCAGCGGGTTGTTCACCACCGCCGGCAGCGACTCGATCGAGGCGTTGGTGGCCCCCTTGCTGTCGAGCGACCGCAGCAGGTCGCGGGAGACGAAGATCCGGTTCTCCGCGTTCTGCTCGATGTATCGCTGGACCACCCGGTTGGCCACCAGCGCGGCGCGGGCGGGATTCAGCGAGTCCACGGCCACGTAGACCAGCCGCGTCCGCCGCACCGGGCTGACGGTGATGGACCGGCGCAGCGCCTCCACCGGATCGCCCCCGGCGTACTCGGGGTCCGCGATGAGCCCCAGGTCCGCCATGACCTTGTCGGCCAGGGTGCGGCTCTGGAGGATCGTGTACTGGGTCTGGTAGTAGTCGTCCTGCACCGCGTCCACCGCGATCCCGTCGTGCTCGAGCGTGTTCGGGCCCACCTTCTCGATCAGGATCAGGGCCTTCGCCTGGTACACGGGACGGAGGGCGAAGACCACGATCCCCGCCACGGCCACGGTGGCCACCACGCACGCGGTCACGATCTTGCGCCGGCGCCGGATGACGTTCCAGACCTGCCGCAGGTCGAGGTCCAGCTCCCCGAGCGGGGCGGTCAGGTCCTGGGCCGCGCCGTTTCGCCCACCGCCGCCGTCGGCCCCTGAGTTAGAAAATGGTTTCTGGGACATACACCACGTCGTCCGGCAGCAGGGCCACGTCCTTGGACTTGTCGCCCTTCATCACCTGGTCCACCGGCACGATGAGGTTCACCAGCTCCTTGCCGGTCTTGCGCACCACCTTGGTGCGGCCCGCCGACCCGTACTTGGTGAACCCCCCCGCCATGGCGATCGCCTCGACCACGGTGAGCCCCCGGTCCGGCGAGAACTCGTACGACCCGGGCTTCGAAACCTCGCCGAGCACGAAGACGCGGTGCGACCGGTATTCCTTGATCTGGACCGAGACTTCCGGGTCCACGAGGTACGGCTTCAGAGCCTCGTTCATCTTCTGTTCGGCCTGCATCGTGGACAAGCCCCCGAGCGCCACCTCGCCCGCCAGCGGGAACCGGAACTTCCCATCCTCCGCCACCCGGCCCTCCTTGCTGAGGTCCGGCTCGCGGAACACGCTGACCGTCAGGAGGTCCTGCGGCCCGATCTTGTACTCCCGCTGCTCGGCCTCGAGCTGGCGCAGGGCGAGGTCCAGCGCCGGGTCCGTCGCCGCGGCGTCCGGCTGCGGCCGGGTGGCGGCGGCGCACCCGGCGAGGAGCGCC
>CAYNUZ010000257.1:0-3664 GCA_964400385.1 uncultured bacterium
CAAGCCGGCCGCCAAGGCGAAGAAGGAGTCCGACGACAAGGTCTTCGTGTGGCCGGAGCTGGTCGCCGAGGAGTTCGTCGCCGCCCTCTTCTTCACGGCCCTGCTCTTCGCCTGGTCGCTGTGGATCAATGCCCCGCTGGAGGAGCCGGCCAACCCGAACCGGACGCCGAACCCGAGCAAGGCGCCGTGGTACTTCGTGGGGCTGCAGGAGCTGCTCGTGTACTTCGATCCGTGGATCGCGGGCGTCATCCTGCCGGGCCTGATCATCGTGGGCCTCATGGTCATCCCGTACATCGACAACAACGACAAGGGCGTGGGCTGGTACTCGATCAAGGAGCGGCCGCTCGCCAACACGATCTTCCTGTCGGGCCTGGGCATGTGGTTCGTGCTGATCTTCATCGGGACGTTCATGCGCGGCCCGTCCTGGGGCCTCTACATGCCGTGGGAGTCGTGGCATATCCACAAGCCGTTCCCGCCGGACACGTGGAGCTTCACCGCCGCGCCGCGGCTGGGGGCGAAGCCCTTCTATCCCGGGTGGCTGAAGTTCCTGGCCGGGAAGCCGCCCGCCGGGACGGAGGGGGTCTTCGTGGACCTTCCCGTCTGGCCGGGGTTCCTCCTCGTGGGCGGCTATTTCGCCGCGATGCTGGCCCTGCCGCGCAAGTGGTGGCCGAAATTCTACGAGTCGCTCGGCCCGGTCAAGTACGCGATCGTGATGATCCTGCTCGCGTGCATGATCGGCGTGCCGCTCAAGATGGTGGCCCGGCTCGGGTTCGCGATCAAGTACGTGCTCGCCGTGCCGCAGGTGAACTTCAACATCTAGCATGAGCCAGTTCACCCGCCGCATCCTCTTCCTCATCCTGACGTTCGCGGTCCTGGCGCTGTTCGGGATCGCGCTGCTCAAGGACACCGCCGGCCAGGAATGGCTCGGGGTGCAGCGGGAGTTCTACGCCAAGTACGCGAAGGTCAAGACCGGCGGGTCGCGGCCGGCGGCCGCGGTCCTCTTCGGCGAGGGCGTCGCGCAGACGCTGCTGCTGAAGCCCCATGGCGACATGCCGGCCTTCGGGATCCGCCAGATCCAGGTCAAGGAATTCCGGCACGCCAGCGGCGCGGAGCGGGTGGACCGGTGCATCACGTGCCACCTGGCGATCAACGACCCGGATCCGTCGTTCGCGAACGCGCCCCAGCCCTTCCGCAGCCACCCGGGAACGTACCTCAAGACCCACCCGGTGGAGACGTACGGGTGCACGATCTGCCACCAGGGCCAGGGGCTGGCCACCCGCGCCGACGCCGCGCACGGCTACAAGAGCGTGCGCGAGAAGGGCGCGGACGGCAAGCCGGCGCTGGGCCACTGGAACGACATCGTGGAGCACATCGACCAGCCGATCCTCAAGGGCGACAACATCCAGGCCGGGTGCGTGAAGTGCCACCAGGGCGGCGCGCACGCGATGGTGAACGGGAAGCCGGGGAAGGACGAGACGCCGGTGTGGTCGAAGGGCCGGAAGCTCTTCGCCGAGGTCGGGTGCATCGGCTGCCACTCGCTGTACGGCGAGGGCGGCAAGGCGGCGCCCGAACTGACCGAGGTGGGGTCGAAGTTCCCCGACCAGTTCGACATGCGCCACCTCCACGGCGAGCATACCGTCGCGGAGTGGGTGAAGGAGCACTTCGACGATCCGCAGGAGATCGTGCAGGCCGACCCGGTCATCGGCGTGCACTTCCCCTCGGACATGCCCAACGCCAAGCAGCTCCACCTCGAGGAGGCCGACGTCAAGGCCCTCACCACCTTCGTGCTGAGCCTGACGGGCGAGAAGGTCTTCTCGAAGTACGTGCTGCCGGCCCTGCCCGAGCCCCCGGAGCCGCGGTTCGGGTCGCGCATCGAGCACGGCCGGTACCTGTACCGCCACCTCGGGTGCATCGGCTGCCACGGCAAGGAGGGCGACGAGTCCGACCAGCGCAAGAACTGGAATGCCGTCGGCGGGGTGATCCCCAAGCTGGGGAACCTGTCGGACAAGTACAGCCGCGCGGAGCTGAGCGACTTCATCCTGCGCGGCAGCTTCCCCCCGAAGGAGAAGGACGAGCTCGAGTCGCCCCCGCTGTGGATGCCCACGTGGCGCGACCGGGGCCTGAAGGGCGAGAACCTGGAAGCCATCCTGGACTACGTCCTGACCCTCAAGAAGAAGAAGACCAAGGCCGAGGAGGAATTCTAGCTTGCCCATCGGGCCGGCCTCCCCGCGACAGCCCGTCGCGAGCCAGGGTGCCGAGCCGGTGCGACAAGCCTTCAAGCGGGAACAGGCGCTCTTCACGCGCCACCGGTACACCCAGGCGATGGAGCTGCTCACGGAGCTCCTCGCACGCCCCGACCTCACCCCCCGCCAGCGGTTCGAGGCGCTGTGCCGCAAGGCCGAATGCCTCGAGCACCTCAAGCAGCCGCGGCTGGCCGTGGAGCTGTTGCGCGAGGTGACCCGGTCGCATCCCAACGAGCCGCTCGGCTTCTCGCTCCTGGGGGAATACCTGTACCGGATCCACGAGGACTGCCGCGGGGCGCTCAAGGCGCTCAACCGGGCGCTGTCGCTGGCGCCGCGGGACCCGGACACGCTCTGGTGGCAGGGCCAGGTCCACCAGATGGGGCAGGCCGACCTCGACCGGGCGCGGCGGACGTACATGGCCGCGCTGGAGGCGGACGAGCAGTACGCCGCGGCGATGGAGTCGCTCGCGGTGCTCTGCGAGGCCGAGGGCAAGTGGATCGAGGCGGTGGACTGGCGCAAGAAGCACTACAAGCGGACGCACCAGCCCGGCGACCTCGTGCAGCTGGCCGACCTCTACCTGCGGCTCGGGAACGTCGCCGCGGCGCAGAAGTACGCCCGCACCGCGGTCCGCCGGTCGGCCACGTCCCCCGCGGCCTGGCTGGCGCTGGCCAAGGCGCTGGCCGCCGGCCACCGGACCCGGCGGGCGGTGGACGCCCTGGGCCGGTACGCCGCCCTGGCGCACCCCAAGGCCGGGCCGTACATCTACAGCCGCGACTTCGTCTGGCTCGAGTCGATCATCGACCGGCCCGAGGTGCGGCGCCTGCTCCCGAAACTCCCCACGCAGCCCTGAACGGGCGGCCAGCCGGCATGGCGGACGCCGTCAGGGTCGAACGCCTGGACCATGTGACGGTCAACGTGACCGATGTCCCACGGGCGACCGCGTTCTATGCCGGCCTGCTGGGGCTCCGGGAAGTGCCCCGGCCGCCCTCCTTCACCTTCCCGGGCGCCTGGTTTGCGCTCGGCCCTGGGCCCGTCCTGCTGCACCTGGTGCGCCAGGACACGGCGGATCCCGAAACGAGCCGGCACGTCGCGGTCTGGACGGCCGACGTCAGGGCGGCGGGCCGGGCCCTGGAGGCCGCCGGCTGCGCGGTGCGGTGGGACCGCACCAAGATTCCCGGGGTGGACCGGTTCTTTACGCGGGACCCGGACGGGAACCTGATCGAGGTGCAGGGCGCCGACGGCGGGTAAGGCCGGGGCCCCGCCGCCGGGGCGGTCGGGTCAGAGGAACTGGTCGATCAGGATGCGGGGGTGGGCCGGGACCCCGGGAGCCCCCTCGGGGGGGGCCTGGGTGCGGGCCCGGGCCTGCGCGATCGCCGGGCCGAGCTCCGCCAGCCGGGGGGCGGGCGGAGGCGGGGTGGCCG
>CAYNUZ010000258.1:0-3658 GCA_964400385.1 uncultured bacterium
CGAAACCACCCGTCAAGCTGACCGGGCTGGGGTGGAGCCTGCTGCCGGCGCTGGGGCTGGTCCTGGCCGGGGTGTTCCTGCTCTAGTCCCGGCGCTCCCCCCTGCCCGTGCCCGTTCCCGGCCGTTTCGACCTCGCCCTCCCCGTCGCGCTCCTCGCCGCGGGAGGCTGGCTGTACGTGGACGGGTGGAAGCGGCTGCGGCGCCGCTGGCTCGTCCAGAACCTGCCGACCAGCCGCGTCCGGTCGGTGGCGATGGGGCTGGCCGAACTCTCCGGGCGCGCGCGCGCGCTGGGTGACACCATGACGAGCCCGGTGCGGCAGCTCGCCTGCATCTGGTCGCGCACGCGGGTCATCCGCCGGACCGGGACCGGCGACCGGCAGCACGACACCGTCCTCCTCGACCGGCAGCAGGCCGCGCCGTTCCTCCTCGAGGACGGGACCGGCCGCATCCTCGTGCTGCCGGAGGGCGCGGAGGTGACCGGCGCGGAGGCCTGCGACCAGTGGGTGTCCCGGATGAGCCCGCCGCCGGACGACATCCGGGCGTTCTGCGGACGGAACGGCCTGCCGGTCGCCGGGTGGTTCGACGGATCCTTCCGGGTAACGGAGTGGGTCCTGCTGGCGGACACGGAGGTTTTCGTGGTGGGCGAGGTGGGGCGCCTGTCCGATCCGGCGGACGCGCGCCGAAGGAAGGTGGGGGAGATCCTCAAGGGCTGGCTGGCCTCGCCCGAACGCAAGGCCGCGCTGGACCTCGACCACGACGGCACCCTCGAGCCCGAGGAGTGGGACGCCGCGCGCGAAGCGGCGCAGCGGGAGGTCCTGGCGGCGGAGGGGGCACCGGAGGGCCCGCAGATTGCCGTCCGCAAACCATCGTCCGGCCTCTTCCTGGTCTCCCCCGGCAGCCAGCGGGACGTCCTGCAGGCGATCGGCCACCCCGGCTGGCGGCTGGCCGCCGGGCTCGGGCTGGCGGCGGCGGCGGCGTGGCTCTTCCCGTTCGGGCGGTACCGGGAGTTCGGCGCCGACGGGGCGTTCGCGCTGGCCGTGGCCGCGATGCAGGCTGCCGGGCTGTGGCACTGGGTCGCACGGCGCGCCTGAGGGCCGCTGGCGCGGGCCCGGGGGGACCGGGTAGAGTAGCCCCATGATCCCGCTCGCGGTCCTCGGGCTGCTCACCGCCACGCTGGCGGTGCTCGGCATCAGCCTCTATAACCGGCTGGTCTTCCTCAAGAACCAGGGCGACAAGGCCTGGTTCAACATTGACGTCCTGCTCAAGCAGCGGCACGACGAGATCCCCAAGCTGGTCGGGGTCTGCGAGGGATCGAAGAAGTTCGAGCAGGAGACGCTGACGAGCGTCATCGCGGCCCGGAACTCCGCCGCCGCCGCCGGGGGCGTCGCAGCGCGGGCGCAGGCGGAGGGCGAGCTCTCCGCGGCGGTGGGGCGGCTCTTCGCCGTGGCGGAGCAGTATCCCGAGCTCAAGAGCACCGCGCTCTTCGCCCAGCTCCAGGCCCGGGTCTCCCAGCTCGAGAACGAGATCAGCGACCGGCGGGAGTTCTACAACGACGCGGTCACCACCTACAACACCGCGCTGGAATCGTTCCCGACCAACTATGTCGCGACGTGGGGCGCGATGCGGGAGCGGGAGCTGTTCAGCGTGGCGGCGGCGGACAAGGCGGACGTCGAGATCAAGTTCACCTGACCGCCCCTCACCCCGAAGCTCCCGGCCGACAGGGTCGGCCCGCGGACGACCTCCCCCTGAGGGGGAGAGGGGAATGAAGGAAGTGACGGAAGGGAACTAGCGGGTAAAGCTCTCCTCCGGGGCGGGGGCCGGCGCGGTGCGCGGCCCGTTCATCATCGCCACCAGCCTGCGGACCGCCTCCAGCTTCGTCTTCGCCTCCGTACTCCCCGGCCGCAGCACGAGCGCCCGCGCGAATTCCGCCTCGGCCCTGGCGAAGCTGCCCCGGCCGTAGAACTGGTCGCCGAGCGAGAGGCGCAGCGCCGCGGACTCGGCCGCCAGCGGCATGGGCTCCAGCGGCCCGAACCGCTGCATCCGGATGCGGATGTCCTGCACGTCCTGCGGGGTGTACCGCACGCGCGGCGTCGAGAACTCCAGGACCGGCCGGTCGTCGGTACACACCGGCGCGGCGGCGCAGTACCGCGCGATGTCCCGCGGCCCCCACATGAAGAAGCCGAAGAGCTCCGCGGGGGCCAGCTGGATCCGGTGCAGGTCCGAGGTCAGCGCCTCCGCGGACAGCCGCTTGAGCCAGGCCGCCGTGTCGATGGCCGGCGCGTGGTCCTGGGCCAGCAGGAAGGCGTCCCCGAACTGGTGGACCCAGAAGGTGGTCTGCGGGAACTCGGAGGTGAACGTGCGCAGCATCACCTGCACGTCGTCGGGCGCGACCCGGTAGTAGTGGATCCACTGGAAAAAGACGCCGCCGGGGTTGAGGTGGCGGCGGACCTCGGCGTAGAACTCCCGCGTGAACAGGTTCACCATGCCGCTCACCCACAGGTTGGACGGCTCCGACACGATCACGTCGAACGTCTCGTGCGTCGTGAGGAGGAAGTGGCGGGCATCGTCGAGGTGGATGTGGACGCGGGGGTTCGCCATCGCGTTGTAGTTGTGCTGGTAGAAGATCCGGGCGACGTCGATCTGGGCCGGCTCGATCTCGGCCAGGTGGATCTCCTCGATCTCGGGGTGCAGCGTCAGGCAGCCCGTGGTCGTACCGGTCCCGCACCCGATCACCAGCACCTTGCGCGGGTGCGGATGGGTCAGGGCGGAGAGGTGCGCCATGAAGATCTGCGTGTACATGTCCACGAGGCTCGTGGAGCCGTCGGGCTTGCCGTTCACCACGAAGGACATCTCCATGGGCGAGATCTGGCGCACCGTGATCCGGGCTGTCAGGCTGTCCTTCTGGTACACGATCTGGCCGAGGCGGTGGGCGGCTTCCACCGGGGTCGCATAGTTGTTCTCCTGCTGCGGGCGGAAGCCGTTCGGCCGGTTGTACATCCCGGAGTTCATGATGGAACGGTCGGGCTCCGGCATCGCGAAGGTGAGCGCCACCAGGAAGGGGACCGGGAGGAGGATCCAGACCCGCTGGCGCGGCGCGGCCAGCGCGGCGGCGGCGGCGGCGGCCAGGAGCGCGAGCGCGCCGAGCACCAGCAGCGTGCCGCTCAGCCCCAGCCCGTCGTACGGGAGCAGGAGGAACCCGGTGAGCGGCGCCCCGACCACCGCCCCCAGCGTGTTCGCCGCGAACAGGCGCCCGATCCCGCGGCCCCCCGTCGCCGGGATCGCCCCGGCCAGCGCGGGCAGTGCATAGCCGGACGCGGTGGTCAGGACCAGCAGGAGGGCCACGACGATCCCGAAGTCGAGCCCGGAGGACGCCCAGAACGGCAGCGGGTTCCACCACACGCGCACGAAGAGCCCCGGCAGGGCGTCCCAGAACGGCGTCGTCAGGGCGAAGACGAAGATCACGAACTGGGCCGCGGCGAACCCCAGCAGGGCGCCGCGTGCGGTGCGCGGCGGGCGCAGCCGGATGAGCATGGCGCCCAGCGCGATTCCGGAGAGGAACGCCGACAGCGTCATCGCGAAGCCGTACACCGACCCGCCGGTGATGGTGAGGACCACGAACCGGGTGAGCGCGATCTCGAACCCCAGGGCGGTGAGGCCG
>CAYNUZ010000259.1:0-3078 GCA_964400385.1 uncultured bacterium
GGGGGATCGGGTGCCCGCGCCAGACCACCCCCGCGCGTGCGAAGGGCGGCATGTTGTGGACGGGGAACGTCTCGCCGGCGGGCAGCGGGGAATCGAGGATCTGGGGATCGAGCATCGAGCCCGCGGCTCCGCTCACGTAGTCGGCCGTCAGCAGCTGCCAGTCAGGGCCGAGGACGACGCCGGGCGAGAGGACGCCGCCGACCTTGCTGGATCCTGCGTACTCGCGGATCTGGATCCTCGCCGTGCCGGAGACGACCGGGGCGCGCACCCAGGCCGTGCAGCGGTATTGCGTTCCGGCCGCCGGAACCGATGCGACCACGTGGGGGACGCGCTTGAAACCGAACTCCCCAGCCGCCAGGGGCCCGCCCATCTCCGGCGCCCAGGTTCCCCCGAACCCGCCGGGGACGGGCGAAATCGGGGCGCCGGGCGTGACGCCCCAGCCGGCCGTGCCGGCCTCGAAGGACGGGTTGCCCACCCGATTCGGGCCCTGAGCCCAGCCGACGCCGACGGGCCGCGTCTTCGTGGCCGAAGCACCCTGGTTGTCGGTGACGGTCACGGAGAGGTTCCAGCTTCCGGCGTGATAGGTATGGCTGGCGAGCGGGCTCGACTGCGGGCCCTGCCTCGTCCCGTCGCCGAAGTCGAACGCGTACGAAGCGACGCTTCCATCCGGATCGGTGGAGCCGGAGGCGTCGGCGCGGGCCGCGACCCGTTCGTTGCCGGTCGCGGGCGTGACGGTCAGGGCCGGCACCGGCGGCTGGTTCGGGGGCCGCACCGTGATTGCGGTGCTGGCCGATCCCGGCAGCGCGTTCGTGGCGGTGAAGGTGACCGTGTGCGAGCCGACGTCGGAGGCGTCGGGAATCCAACTGAGCCGGCCGGCCGTGCCGCCGTTCCCGGCCGCGAACAGGGCCCCCGGCAGGCTCGAGGCGGTCAGCGAAGTGATCGTGTCGCCGTCCGGATCGGATGCCGTCACGTCGAGCACGAGTGGGGACCCGGCCTGGACGCTGGCGGTGGCCGGGGCGACGACCACCGGCGCCCGGTCCGGGCCGACGGTGATTTGCGTGGTCGCCCAACCCGAAAGCGTGTTCGATGCCGTGAAGGTGACGTCGTGCCGGCCGGTCTGGAGGAGCGTGGGCGTCCACGTCAGGACCCCGCTCCTGTTCGTCGGGTCGGCGGTGAAGGTGGCGCCGGAGGGAAGACCGGCGGCCGAGAGAGTCTGGATCTTCGCGGAATCCGGATCGGAGGCGGTCACGTTGACCATCAGAGGGTTTCCCTCGAGGACGCTGGCGGAGGCGGGCGCCGTGACGACGGGCGCTCCCCGCGCGGTCACGGTGAGGGTCGTGGCGGCCGAGCCGGAGAGCGCGTTGGCGGCGGTGAAGACCAGCGAGTAAATGCCGGCCTGACCGGCCGCGGGGGTCCAACTGAACGTGCCGATGGTGTGGCTGGCGTTCACCGGAAAGGTGGCCCCGGAGGGCAGCCCGGAGGCGGTGAGCGAGGCGGTGGGCTCTCCGTCCAGGTCGAAGGCTGAAACCGTGAACGTGATCGTGCTCGCCACCATGCCACTGATCGTCGCCGGGGCGGTCACCACCGGCGGGCGATTGACATTGCGCACCGTGATCGCGGTCGCGGCCGAGCCGCTCAGGGCGTTGGCGGCCGTGAAGACCACGGCGTAGGTGCCGGCCTGCGAGTAGGTCGGCGTCCAGCGCAGCGTGCCGGTCGCGTTCCCCTGCCCCGGCGTGAAGCTCGCGCCCGCCGGCAGCCCCGCCGCAACCAGCGAGGCGATGGAGTTCCCGTCGGGGTCCACTGCACTCACGTCGAGCGTGAGCTTGCCGCCCTCGTCCACCGCCGCGGCCGCGGGCGCGCTCACGATCGGGGCGCGGTCCGGCGTACCGATCGTGAAGCTGTCGATGACGGTCCCCGACGTGCATGCGATATCGTCCCCCGGCGCGGCCGGCCCGCAGATGGCGTCGCCGCGAATCCCGGCCGGGTAGAAGCGAAGTCGCACGTTCACGTGGTGCATGGCGCGGAACGCCGACCAGCTCGGCGCCGGGCAGCCGCCGGCCCAGACGCATGGACCCGATTCCTCCTCGAGGTCGGCGCCGCCGGTACCGGCCGTGACGTGCACGACGCCGTGCTGCGGATAGGTGCGCTCGTAGTCGTGGCTGTGTCCGTTCAGGTTGAGCACGTACTTGCCGTGGGTGACGGCGAGCGCGTCGAGGTAGGTGCCGATGCCGTCGTCGCTGTGGTGCCCGGAGGAGTAGGCGGGCCGATGGCCGAAGGTCACGATGAAGCGGAGCGCCGGATCGGCTTGCGCCTGGTCCATGAGTGCGGCGGCCCGCGGCTGCCAGTCGGACCATGTGCCGGGCAGCGCGTACGGCTCGGGGTAGGAGATGAAGCGCACGTTGCCGTAGTCGAACCAGCTCCAGTCCTCGCCGCCCGCGCCCGGCGAGGCCAGCGCCGTTTGCGGATGGGGCAGGTCGAAACGACCGCGGTAGTTGCGGAGATCGTCCCGCGCGCTGTCCCACTCGTGGTTGCCCCAGGCCGGCATGTAGGCGGCATCCTGGGACCAGACCATGACGTCGTTGAAGTGCTGGTCCACGCCGGCTTGGCTGGTCGAGTTGCCGTACGTGAGGTCGCCGATCATGAGCGCGAAGGCCGGGCGATCGGCGGCGATCACGGCCTGCAACGGTGCCACCGCCGGGAAGTCGATGCTCGAGCCGATGTCGCCGGCGGCGTAGACGGTGAAGCCCGAGGCACCGTGGGGAAGCGGCGTGTGGAACGTGTGGTCGGGCCCCGAGCCGATCGCGTAGTGGTACGTCGTGTTCTCCGCGAGCCCTGTGATCTTCGCTTCCTCGAACGGGCCGGGCGACGAGAACGGCAGCGGCGACGGCGTCACCGCGGCCGCGTCGGAGCCGTACGCGGGCGTGAGCCCGTAGTGGACGACGCTGTCGAACCCGCGCCAGTCGAGCGTCACCGAGTTCTGGCCGGTCATGGTCCAGTGGATCTCGTCGTCCTGGACGCTCGTCGTCGGCAGGGCGACGATCGTGACGTTGGCTGCCGGGGTGGTGATGGTTCCGCCCG
>CAYNUZ010000259.1:3088-3600 GCA_964400385.1 uncultured bacterium
TTTTATTTTCCTCGGACTCCGCTCCGCTACGCCCTCGGAGCGCCTGCGGCGCGGCTACGCCCGCTTCGCGCCTCGTTTGCCAGGCAAGTTATGCTTCAGGTTTCCTCGGACTCCGCTCCGCTCCAACTTTTCTGAATTCGCCTCGAATTCCGCTGCGCTACGCCTCGGCGGCTGCGCGGGATCGCCTGCGGCGGCGCTGCGCCCGCTTCGCGCCGCATTTGCCGGGCGGGGTATGGTTCGGCGCGGTGTATGGTTCGGGGGTTGATCGGGGGGGGCGGCCAGGTACCGGTGGTCGCCGTGGAGGGTCCCGGCGGAGGCACCGGCGGGCAAAGGTCCGAGGAGCAGGAGAGCCCGCGCGAAAGCAGTGGCGGGAGAAAAGGCGGACTTGCGCCGGAAAGGGTGATCGGCCGCACCGCGCTGGGTGATGCGGCGCGGTACGGATCGTGGGGTGCCGGTCACGACATGGCCTGGTTACGACTTACAAACACCGCTGTACTCCTCGATGCACCCGT
>CAYNUZ010000260.1:0-3585 GCA_964400385.1 uncultured bacterium
ACCGCGGGCGCGCCCACGGCTACCGCGCGTCCCGCCGCGCGGGCGCGGGGCGGTTCATGTCCACGGACGCCAGCCGGATCGCGGACAGGAACGCCGCGACCCCCGTGGCGCCCGCGATGAGGAGGGCGCGCTCCCAGTTCACGCTGGCCACGGCCCAGGCCAGCCCGCCCAGCACCGCGCCGGCGCCAACCAGGGTGGCCACGGCCCGTCCCGGCGTGCGGCCCAGCCGGATCAGCCGCAGCACGATGTGGTCGGGGCTCCCCTGCAGCACCGGCTTGCGCTGCTGCCACCGGACCGCCATGACGAAGAGCGTCTCGAAGATCGGCACGCCCAGGATCAGCAGCGGCGCGACGACGCCGACGTTGGCGTTCAGGGAGTACCCCTGCCCGATCGCCACGCTGGCGAGGATGAACCCCAGGAACAGGCTGCCCGCGTCCCCCATGAAGACGCGGGCGGGCGGGCGGTTGTACCGGAGGAATCCCAGCGTCGCCCCCGCGACCGCGGCGGCCGTGAGCGCGTCGTTGGCGCGGCCGTTGGTCCCGGCGATGAACCAGAACCAGCCCGCCGCCACGGCCGCGACGCCGCCGCACAGCCCGTCCTTGATGTCGAGCAGGTTGAAGGCGTTGGTGACGCCGACCAGCCAGAACATGGTCAGGCCGGCCGCGGCGGCCGGGTTCGCGATGAACTTGATGTGCACCCCGAAATAGATCGGGATCGCGGCCGCGGCGGCCTGGACCAGGAGCTTGAAGCGGGGGCCGAGCGGGGCGAAGTCGTCCCACAGGCCGAGCAGGAACACCGCCGTCCCGCCCGCGAGCATCCCCACCACCCCGCGCGGGGAGCCGCTCTGGGACACCTTGGCCGCCAGCACGGTGGCGGTGACCGCGAGGTAGATCGCCACGCCGCCCAGGTACGGCGTCGGGGCCTTGTGGCGCTTGAGCCCCCGGTCGGGATGGTCGATGACGCCCAGCCGCACCGCCGCGCGCATGGCCAGGGGCGTGAGGAGCGAGGCCGCGAGCAGCGCGGCGAGGAACGGGACGAGGTTCAGGGGGTCCACGGCGTCAGGCCCCGGGATCCGCGGGCGCGCGGGAACTCATTCGGCGGCGGGGTCGGGTCCGGACTCCTGGTTGGCCAGCCGGATGGAGAGCGCGATCTTGTGCGCCTGCGGCTGGATCTTGGTCACCTTGACCATGACCTCCTGCCCGGGCTGCACGATGTCCTCCGGCTTCTTGAACGTCTTCGCGGATAAGTGGGCCAACGGAATGAGTCCTTCGATCCGGTCGTCCAGCGCGGCGAACGCGCCGAAATTGGTGATGTTCGTGATGGTCGCCTTGACGGTCATCCCCACGCGGTAGAGCCCGTGGATCGCGTTCCAGGGGTCCTCCTGGAGCTGCTTGATGCCCAGGGACAGGCGGCGCTGCGCGCGATCGGTCCCGAGGACGACGACCTCGACCTTGTCGCCCTTCGTGAGGAGCTCCGCGGGGCTCTTCACCTTCTTGGACCACGTGAGGTCCGAGATGTGGACGAGGCCCTCGATCCCCTCCTCCACCTCGACAAACGCCCCGAAGTCGGCCAGGCCCCGCACGGTGCCCTGGAGGCGTGTGCCGACCGGGTACCGGTCCGGCACCGCATCCCAGGGATCGGACTCCGCCTGGCGCAGCGACAGGGAGATGCGCTTGGCCTTGGCGTCGAGGTTGAGCAGCTTGACGGTGACCTTCTGGTCGCTGCGCACGATCTCGGAAGGGTGCTTGATCTTCCGGCCCCACGCCAGCTCGGAGATGTGCACGAGGCCCTCCACGCCCTCCTGGAGCTGGACGAACGCGCCGTACTCCGCCAGGGTGGTGACCGTGCCCTGGTAGAGCGACCCCACCGTGAACCGCTTCTCGACCTCGAGCCACGGGTCGGCGGTGCGCTGCTTGTACCCCAGCGAGACCTTCCCCTTGTCGCGGTCCACGGCCAGGATCACCACCTCGATCTCCTGCTCGGCCTTGAGCACCTGCGAGGGGTGCGCGATCCGCCCCCAACTCATGTCGGTGATGTGCAGCAGCCCGTCCACCCCGCCCAGGTCCACGAAGGCGCCGTAGGCGGTGAGCGTCTTCACCACGCCCCTGCGGACCTGGCCGGCCTCGATCGTCGCGAACGTCTCCTCGCGCTTCTTCGAGTGCTCGACCTCGAGGAGCGTGCGCCGGGAGACGACCACGTTGGAGCGCCGCTTGTTGAGCTTGAGGACCTGGACGGGAAAGGTCTGCCCGATGTACTGGTCCAGGTTGGCCACCGTCTTGAGCCCGACCTGGGAGCCGGGCAGGAAGGCCTCCACGCCGCCCAGGTCCACCATCAGGCCGCCCTTGACCCGGCGCAGGACCGCCGCGTCAATCGGCTCGACCTTCTCGAAGGCCTGGAACACCTTCTCCCACGTCTGCATGCGCGCGGCCTTCGCGTACGAGAGGACGACCTCGCCGTCGAACCCCTCCTTGCGCTCCAGGTAGACGTAGATCTCGTCGCCGGGCTTGACGAGCATCTCGCCGGCGGGGCCCAGGAACTCCGTCCGCGGGATCACGCCCTCGGACTTGTACCCGATGTCCACCACGACCTCGTTCGCCCCGATGGCCACGACGTGGCCCTTCATCAACTCGCCTTCCTCGAGCTCCTTGAGGCCCCCGAGGAACTGGTCCTCCTGTTCCCCGGCCTGGGCTTCGAGCGCGGCGGCCATGGATTGGCCGGCGTCGTCGGCGGTGATGCGGTCAGTCAGATGTTCCACCATGCCCCCTTGAAACCCCGCCCGGAGAGGCCGGCGGGGCGCTGAGTCGAGGATGCGCCGGGAACGCGCGCGCGAACAGGGTGCGGTACCCGTGCCAGAACCCCGCCGGGGCCTCGTCGCACTCGCGCAATTCGGCGATTCGTCTCATGATCAGCGTGGCCAACGCGCCGCTGGGGTCCCCGGAGGCGCTCAGCCCTTCTTCCGACCATTCTACCGGAGCGCCGAACCGCACTTCAATGCGCCCGAACGGCCGGGGCAGCCGGCGGGACCGCGGCCAGGCCTCGAACGTCCCGGTCACCAGCACCGGGATCACCGGCACCCCGGCGTGGCGGCAGATCGCCCCGATCCCCCGGTGCGGCTCGCCCAGCGCGCCCGTCGGTGACCGGGTCCCCTCCGGAAAGACCGTCAGCGCGGCCCCCGCGTCGCGCACCTGGGACGTGAACTGGCGGAACTGCGCGCGCGTCAGGCCGCCGCGCACGACGGGAACCGCGCGCAGCATCCGGATGAACGCGCCGAAGACGGGGACCCGGAACAGCTCGGCCTTGGCCATGAACGAGACCGAGCGGGACGGGACGGCGCACCCGATCATCGGCGGATCGAGGAAGCTCGCGTGGTTGGCGGCCAGGATCACCCCGCCGGCCGCGGGGACATGCCGGAGCCCGCGGACCCGCAGGCCGAACAGCAGCCGGAACACCGCCCAGCCCATGACCTGCAGGACTCCGTACAGCATCAGGCGGTCACCGTCCCGCGCGGCCTCCCGCGAGCCGCGCCATGCGCGCCAGCGTCTCGTCCGGCGAGAGGCCGGTGTTGTCCACGATCCACGCGTCGGG
>CAYNUZ010000261.1:0-3584 GCA_964400385.1 uncultured bacterium
TTCGCCCGCGGCGCGTACTGGCCGTCGCTCGACCTCATCGGGAACTACTACCTCAAGCGCACCGGGCTGCTGGAGGACACCCACTGGGACGCCCAGGTGGCCCTGACGGTGCCGCTCTTCGCCGGCGGGGTCACGAGCTCCCGCCTCCGGGAGGCGAAATCGGTGGCGCGACAGGGCGACCAGGACCTGAGCCGCGCCCGGCGCGCGGCCGAGCAGGAGCTGCGCCTCGCCTACGACCGGGTCCTGTCCGACCGGGCGCAGGTGGACGCGCTGGCCGCGGCCGCCGACGCCGCGGACAGGAATAATAAGGAACAGACCCGGGAGTACGGCCTGGGCCTGGTCACCAACCTGGACGTCCTGCAGGCGCTCGCCGCCTCGCAGGAGGCCGCCCGGGCGGTGGCCCGCGCCCGGTTCACCCTCAAGACCGACCTCATCAAGCTGGAGGCGGCGGCTGCCCGGCGGCCCGCCCCGTTGAAGACAAAGGAGCCCGCGCCATGACCCTTTCGGAACTCTCGATCCGCCGCCCCGTCTTCGCCTGGATGCTGATGTCCGGCCTCATCATCTTCGGGACGATCTCCATGCTCCGCATGGGGATCAGCCAGATGCCCGATGTGGACTTCCCCGTGCTCTCCATCAACGCGACCATGAAGGGCGCCGCGCCGACCGTCATGGAAACCGAGATCGTGGATATCCTCGAGGACGCCGTCATGGCGGTCGCGGGCGTGCGCACCATCACGTCCAGCTCCCGCAGCGGCGGGGCGTCGATCACGGTGGAATTCGAGCTGACGCGCGACATCAACGTCGCCCTCCAGGAGGTCCAGACGCGGATCGCCTCCGTCCAGCGGCTGCTGCCGTCCGCGATGGACCCGGTGACGATCAGCAAGAGCAATCCCGACGACTCCCCGATCATGTGGGTCGCCGTCAGCAGCGTCACCACCCCGCTGCGGGACATCATGACCTACGTCCGGGACCAGCTGAAGGACCAGTTCACCACGGTCTCCGACGTCGGGGACGTCTTCCTCGGCGGCTACGTCGAGCCCGACCTGCGGGTCTGGGTCTCCGGGCGGAAGCTGGCCGCCCACGAGCTGGCCATCAGCGACGTGGTCGGCACGATCAACGCGGAGCACCAGGAGGTCCCGGCCGGCCGGATCGAGTCCCCGGAGAAGGAGTTCAACATCCGGACCATGGGCGAAGCCTCTTCGCCCGGGGAATTCTCGGAGATGTTCATCGGCTCACGCGGCGGCGCGCCGAACTTCAAGCCGATCCCCCTCAAGAACGTGGCCCGGGTGGAACTGGGCCTCGAGGACATCCGGCGCATCAGCCGATCCCGCGGCAAGACCGCGGTCGGCATGGGCATCCTCAAGCAGCGCGGCGCGAACGCCGTCCAGGTCGCCCAGAACGTGCGGGCCAGGATCGCCCAGATGCAGAAGGTCCTGCCGAAGGACGTCAAGATCGATGTCGTGAACGACCTCACCCGGTTCATCAAGGACTCGGTGGGCGAACTCAAATTCACCCTCTTCCTGTCGGCCCTCCTCACGGGGCTGGTCTGCTGGGCCTTCCTCGGCTCGTGGTCCTCGACGTTCAACGTGTTCATGTCCATCCCCACCTCGGTCCTGGGGACGTTCATCATCCTGTACTTCTCGGGATTCACCCTCAACACGTTCACCCTGCTCGGGCTCTCGCTGTCCATCGGGATCGTCGTCGACGACGCGATCATGGTGCTGGAGAACATCGTCCGGCACCAGGAGCACGGGGAGGACAAGGTGACCGCGGCCATCAACGGCGCGCAGGAGATCACGTTCGCGGCCATCGCCGCCTCGGTCTCGATCGTGGCGATCTTCCTGCCGGTCGCGTTCATGAGCGGCGTGATCGGCAAGTTCTTCTTCCAGTTCGGCGTGACGATCTCCGGGGCGATCCTGCTCTCCCTCGTCGAGGCGCTGACCCTGACGCCGATGCGGTGCTCCCAGTTCGTGAGCGTGGGCCGGCGGCAGTCCCGGTTCGGCCACTTCGTGGACCGGCTGTTCGAACGCGTGTCCCGCGCGTACCGCCGGTCGCTCGCCTGGACGCTGCGCAGCGCCTGGAGCAAGGTGTCGGTGGTCGCCGCGGCCATGGCGATCTTCGCTGTCAGCACGAAATACTGTGCCGGCCAGCTGCGCAAGGAGATGGTGCCCGCCATGGACCAAAGCATGTTCCTGATGTCGGCCCGGACCGCCGTCGGGTCGTCCCTGGAATTCACCAACGGCAAGATCCACGAAGCCGAGGCCTTCCTGCTCGGCCGGCACGAGATCCAGAGCCTGTATGCCGCGGTGGGCGGCTTCGGGGGGGACGACGCCTCCTCCGGCAACCTGTTCGTGACGCTCAAGCCGAAGGGACAGCGGGGGGCGTCGAAGGAGATCCCCCACGAGCCCTCCCAGGCCGACGTGATGAGCCTGTGCCGGACGGCCCTGGGGAAGATCAAGGGGGCGCGCTTCTTCATCCTCGACCTGTCGTCCCGCGGCTTCTCCTCGTCGCGCGGGTTCCCGGTGGAGATGACGGTGCAGGGCCCGGACTGGGACAAGCTCGCCGAGTATTCCGGCCGGGTCATGAAGGGCATGGAGAAGTCGGGGATCATGGTGGATGTCGACACCAACTACCGGGTCGGCATGCCGGAAATCCAGGTGACGCCCGACCGGGCGAAGGCGCAGGAACGCGGGGTCAGCATCGGGGCGCTCGGGCAGGTCGTCCAGGCCTCCATGGGCGGCATCGACGTCGCCAAGTACACGCAGGGGGGCCACCGGTACAATGTCCGCCTCCAGCTGGCCCGGGAGGAGCGCGAGGACGAGGAGGCGATCAAGGGCCTCCTCGTCCGCAACAACCGGGGCGAGCTGGTCCGCCTCGGGGACATCGTGCGCGTGCGGCGGGTCCCGACCCTCCAGCTCATCTCGCGCCAGAACCGGGAGCGCGCGATCACCCTCACCGCCAACATCAAGCCCGGCGTCTCCCAGCAGAAGGCGCTCGACGCGGCGCTGGCGGCCGCCGCCGCGGTGCTTCCCGCGGGCTACCATGCCGCGCTCACCGGCAGCTCCCAGGCCTCCAACGAGGCGTTCTCCGGGCTCCTGCTGGCCATGGTGCTGGGCTTTCTCGTGGCCTACATGGTGCTGGCGTCCCAGTTCAACAGCTTCCTGGACCCGATCACCGTGTTCGTCGCGCTGCCCTTCAGCATCTCCGGGGCCTTCATCGCCCTGCTGGTCGCCAACCAGTCGCTCAACCTGTATTCGATGATCGGACTGATCATGCTCATGGGCATCGTCAAGAAGAACTCGATCCTGCTGGTGGATTTCACCAACCAGGTCCGGGACCGCGCCGGAAAGAAGCACACCGTCCGCGAAGGGCTGCTGGAGGCCTGTCCCATCCGGCTCCGGCCGATCCTGATGACCTCGTTCGCGACGATCGCGGGGGCCCTGCCGGCGGCGCTGAGTTTCGGGCCGGGCGCCGAGGCGCGCGCGCTCGGCGCCGTCGCGGCGATCGGCGGCGTGCTGCTCTCGACGCTGCTGACCCTCTACGTGGTGCCGTGCGTCTACGTCTTCTTTGAGTGGATGTCCGCG
>CAYNUZ010000262.1:0-3575 GCA_964400385.1 uncultured bacterium
CCGGCGCCGGCCCGGGGGCCTCCGGCCGTCCCGCGACGCCCTCCTGGCCGCCGCCCCGTGCCTGCTCGCCCTGCCGGCCGCGCTGGCCCCCGAGATCGTCTTCGACGCGCTGCGCTACCACCTCGCGATGCCGGAGGCCTACCTGCGCGCCCACCGCGTCTATTACATGGAACGCTTCCTGTTCGGGTCGTATCCGCAGGGCATGGAGATGCTCTTCGCCCCCGCGCTGGCGTTCGGCACTCCCGTCACCGCCAAGCTGCTCTCCTGGCAGGCCTTCGCCGGCAGCGTGGTCCTGCTGCACGGCTTCCTCGCGGCGCGGCTGCCCCGGGCCCACGCCCGGCTGCTGGGGCTCGGGTACTCCCTCATGCCGTTCCTCTCGGTGCACGCGGCCACGGCCGGGGTGGACCACCCCGTGATCTGCCTCGAGCTGGCCGGGTTCCTGGTGCTCGCGGACTACGCCGCCGGGGGACGCGGCGCCCGCCGGGCCGCCCTGGCCGGATGGCTGTTCGGGACCGCCCTGGGCGTCAAGTACCTTGCGGCCTTCGCGCTCGGGGGCGGGCTGCTCGCGCTGGGGGCCGCCGCACCGGGCGCGGTGCTGCCGCTCCTCCGCCCCGCCCTCCCCTTCCTGCTGGCCCCTCCGGCCGCGTGGGGACTCAAGAACTGGCTGTGGACCGGCAACCCGGCCGCCCCGTACGGGCTGGGCCACTGGCAGCTGGAGCCGGAGACCTTCCGGCTCCACCTGCAATGGGCGCGCGAGTGGCAGGTGGACCATCCCTGGTGGCGGGCCTGGGCCGGGATGGTCCCCGTTTCGCTGACGCGCGGCACCTACGACGCGCTGGGCGAGGCCCTCGCCCCGGCCCTGTTCCTCCTGTTCGGCCTCGCCGCCGCGGCCTCCCGGCCGCTGGACGGGACCGCCCGGTTCTGGCTCGCCCTGTGCGCCACGCTCTGGCTCGTCTGGGTGCGTTCCGCGGGGGGCATCTACCGCTACCTTGCGCCGCTCTATCCGGCTGCGCTGGCCGCCACAGGGGTGCTCCTCGTGCGCACCCGGGGCCTCGCGCCGCGCGCGGTGACCGCCGTCCTCGCGGTGGCGGCGCTGGTCGAGGTCCCGCCGCTCCTCGCCGCGCACTACCGGGGCGCGAGCGCCGCGGGGGTGCTGGCCGGCTGGGAATCCGAACGGCAGTACGTCCACCGGATCCTTCCCCCCGGGGGACGCTACCTGCCGGCCATGGGCCGGGCCGCCGACACGGCGCACGGGGGCCGGATCCTGATGCTCGGCGACCCCAAGACCTTCTACGCCCCGGGGCGGTGGATCACGGAGTTCGAGTTCGCGCCGACCCTGCTCTTCCGCCTCGCCGCGGACGAACCGGATGCCGACCGCCTCCGCATCGGCCTGCGCCAGCGCGGCGTCACCGCGGTGCTCTACCGGGTGGAGGGCATGATTTCGATGGGCCGGATGTCCGGCGCGCTCCTGCACGGCGCGGCCCTCACCCGGTACCAGGAGTTCTGGCGGCGCTGGATGGAGCCCGCGTGGGCCGACGAGCACCCCGCGGAAAACGTCTATTACCAGTGCTTCGCACTCCGCGCCCGTCCGGGCGCCTTCGCCCCGCCTGCGAGCGCGCTGCGGTTTGTCCTGCCGGGCCTTGAGGCCCTGACGGAAGACCTGGACCGCGCCCTTGAACGGCGGGACCGGCCGGCCGCGCTCACCCTGGCCCGCGCCCTGACCGCCCGGGAACCGGGGTACGCCGCCGGGTGGCAGCGGCTGGGCGCGGTGGCCGGGCCGGCCGAGGCGGCGCGGGCGGCCGCGATCGTGAGGCGTTTCGGATTTGAACTCCTCCTGCGTCGGGAGCTGTAACACCCGTTTCAACCTGCAACAAGGCCGGCCGCAACGCGTCGATCTTTTCCCCGGCCGCGGTGGCACGCCTGATGCAATGGACGTCCGGCAAGGAGGATCACCACCATGACCAGACACCTGCCGGATGTACGTCGGGACCCGCTCGGAAACATGTTCACGCTGCACGATGAAGTCCGCGACCTGTTCCGGGACTTCTTCTGGGACGGCGGTACGGGTTGGAACGGCCGTCGCCGGGACGCCAGCCCATGGTCGCCGGCCGTCGATATCGAGGAAACCGACCGGGCCTACCTCGTGACCGCGGACCTGCCCGGGGTGGAGGCGAAGGACGTCAAGATCACGATCGAGGACCAGATGCTGAGCCTGCGCGGTGAACGGCGCTCCGAGGCCGCCGAGCACAAGCACGGGCAGCACCGCCTGGAGCGCGTGTGGGGCTCGTTCGAGCGAAGCTTCTCGCTGCCGCTGGCGGTCGACGCGGAACACGCCAAGGCCGCCTACAAGGACGGGGTCCTGACGCTCACGCTGCCCAAAAAGGAGGGCGCGGGAGCCAAGACCATCGAGGTCAAGGTCGGCTGACGGCCGTCCCCGGAACGTGCAAGGAGGGCGGGCCCGCTTCCGGGTCCCGCCCTCCTGCTTTCTCGCCGACTAGCGCAAGCGCCGCCAAAGGCGGCGACCATTGTTGATGGTTGACCTACCCTTGCGCCAGGGAGCCCGGCTCCCTACTTCTTCTCGGCCTTCTTCTTCGCGACCGCGACCCGCACCGACTTCACGACCATGGCGTCCCCGTTCATCTCGTACATCACGGTAACCTCGTCGTTGACCATCACGTCGGCCAGCGTGGCCTTCGCGCTGCCCTTCATGACCTTGGCATCCGCGCCGACCGTGAAGTCCTTCATCTCGCCCTTCTTCGTCTTGATGGACAGCTTGCCCGAGGCCGCGTCCACCGCCGTCACCGCGCCCGCGAGCTTCATCGGGTGGGCCTTCTTCGCGGTGTCCTTCTTCGCCGGCTTCGCCGCCGTCGCCGAGGTCATCGCACCGTCGGCCGCCGCCACGCCGGCCACCATCGCCATCACCATCGCAAATGCCATTGCCTTACGCATATCCGGATTCCTCCTGTCGGGTCGTTGAGAGTTGGGAATGCCCCGGACCGACCGGCCCGGAGCGTCAGGGAAAATTCAGGCCTGACGGATCGTCAGGCGGAGAGGGCGGACGGCGGGGCCCGGGGCCCGCTGGGAGCCGGGATCGGCTCCACCACCTGCGGGTCGGAGGCCACCGGCTCGACCGCGCAGCAGACCCGCGCCACGCCCGGCGTCGTCGCCACGGGCAGGATGCCCGGCAGGCTGTCGTCCGCATCGGACGCGTCGTCCTGCGCCATGACGCCCTCGGTCGGGTGGAACATGGCCTTGACGAGCGCCTTGGGCCACACCGGGCCGAGGATTGCCAGGCACAGGCCCAGCATCAGCAGGGACCTCGCGGGTTGCATGAAGGTCATTCTATGGCCCCCCCGGGACGGGGACAAGCGCCGGATCAGGGCTTTTTCAGTTGATCCACAAAGGCCCGCAGGTCGGGGTTGTCCGGGTGGACGGCCAGCGACCGCTCGTAGGCGGCCAGCGCGCCGGGCCGGTCGCCCGCGGCGTAGCGGCAGTTCCCCACGAGCTGCCAGGCCTGCCAGTGGTCCGGCGCCGCCCGGGTGGCGGCCTCCGCCTTCGGGCACGCCGCGGCGTGG
>CAYNUZ010000263.1:0-3538 GCA_964400385.1 uncultured bacterium
GGCCGATTCGCCGCTGATCCGCGGCGCCACCACCGTGTGCCAGATGCGGACCATGTATTTCGGGATGCTCACGTGCTGGTTGTAGACCCCGGTCGCGATGCCGATCCCCGCGCCGAAACCGCCGATGGACCCGGCGGTGAACAGCACGGCCCCCAGCCGGGCGAGCCGGGGACGGGCCGTAACGGCCTCCGGCAGGATGGTGGTCCAGAGCAGCTCCCAGCGCCGGACGCGGGGCAGCAGCGCGAAGATGAGCGGCGGGGCCAGAACCAGGCTGACGACCAGGTTGTTGAAGAAGATGATCGTCCCCAGGTACGCGAACGGCAGGAACCCCAGCCCGGTCTCTGAGCCCCAGGCGATCACCATCGCGCACACGGCGCTGGCCACCAGGATCACGAACCCGAGCCCGAGCCGGTGCGACCAGCGCGACCGGTCCGGGACCGCGGACCCGAACATCGCCCGCCACAGCGCGTACGGGGCCAGGCCGTACAGGAAGTTCCCGAGGAACCCGAACAGGCTCATCGGGCTCAGCGTCCCGAAGAAGTCCCCCACCAGGTTGCCGATGGCCGATCCCCACGCGCCGGCCGGGCCGAAGAGCATCGAGCAGACGATCGGGACGGCATTGGCGGGGCGGATCTCCGTCACCCCCGGGATCAGGGGAAACAGCTTGAACGGGATCAGGATCGCGGCATACAGGGCGGCGGAGAGCGCGGTGAGGACCACCATGCGCGTGTCGGCCCAGGCGGCCTTCAGGGCGTTCATGGGGCAACAGCATAGCAATGATGGCCCGGCCGCGCGACCCCCGGGGGGAACTTTCCCGGGGTCCGGCGTGGTTTCCGTCGGGAAGGAGCAACCACCATGAGCCAGCACACCGTTGAACTGACCGATGCCACGTTCGAGGCGGAGACCAACGCCGCCCTGCCGACGCTCGTCGATTTCTGGGCCCCCTGGTGCGGCCCGTGCCGGATGGTCGCGCCGGCCCTGGAGGCCCTCGCCGTGTCCCACGCGGGCAAGCTCCGCGTCGGCAAGCTGAACGTGGACGACCACCCCCTCAGCTCCGAGCGCCACGAGGTGCAGGGGATCCCGACCCTCATCCTCTTCCACAAGGGAAAGGCCGCGGCCCGCTGGGTCGGGGCGCTGCCCGCGAACCAGCTCAACGCCGCGGTCAACCAGGCCCTCGCGGGCCTCTCCTGACCCGGCGGAGCCGCGCCGATGGCGCGGCGACCGCGGAGGTCACGGCTACGCCGGGACCGTAGCGTCTTGTCGGATTAGTGGACCCGCCCGCGGGCGGCGACCGGCCAGACTACCTCGACGGCGTCGCCGCGCAGGCCGGTGACCTCGTTCGCGAGGTTGCTGACCGGGCAGCAGTGGTTGGGGATGACGGTGACGCGGTCGCCCACGGCCGGCCGCCGGTCGCACCGGGAAAAGTCCACGTGCCCGTGCTCCTCGGAGAGGGACGCGATTCGGGCCTGCGGGTACTCGACGATGAGCCCGTAGCCGTCCAGCCCCAGCAGGTCGGAGGACAGCGACTTGCTGCCGGCGTCCAGGATCCCCCGGTCCGCCGTCGGCCGGCTGACCACGGTCGCCAGGACGCCCAGCGCGCAATCGGCCTGCGTCATTGCCCCGTGGCCGATCGTGGCCCGGTCCCCGTAGACGTACATGCCCGCCCGGTACTCGGTGATCCCGTGCCGCGTGTGGGCGGCCCACATCCCCGCCGTGCCGCCGAGGCTGATCCGCGGGACGGGCAGGCCGGCCTGCGTGAGCAGCCCCCGGGCCGCGTCCACGAAGGCATCGGTCCGTTCGTTGTGCGGATAGGTCATGAGGCCGCCGAAGGCGATGCCCGGCAGTTCCGCGACCAGCCGCGCCAGCGCCAGCGCCTCCTCCGGCGTCTGGACCCCGCACCGGCCGATGCCGGTCTCGAATTCCACCAGCACCGGGAGCGTGACGCCGCCGCGCGCGGCGGCGGCCGACAGGCCGCGGACCACGGCCGCGGAGTCGGCCGTCACGCTCAGCACGGTCCGCCGGGCCAGCGCCACCAGCCGCTCCAGTTTCGCCTCCCCCACGATGTTGTACGGCAGGAAGATGTCCGTGAGGCCGGCGTCCGCCATGACCTCCGCCTCGCCGAGCTTCTGGCAGGTGATGCCGGCGGCGCCGGCGGCCAGCTGCATCCGCGCGATCGCGGGGATCTTGTGGGTCTTGATGTGCGGCCGGTTGGCGATCCCGTAGGCGTCGAGGTACTTCTGGAGTTTCGCGATGTTCGCCTCGAGCCGGTCGAGATCCACGACGACCGCGGGCGTGTCCACCGTGGCGCGCGTCCCGCCCGCGCCGGGCGGCGTGGCGTTCACGACCCCGGCAGCACCGCCACGCAGTCCACCTCGATCGCGATCCTCCCCAGCGCCGCGCCCACCGTGGTCCGCGCGGGGTACGGCTCGACCGCGAAGGTGCGGTAGACCTCGTTCATCGCGGCGAAGTCCGCCATGTCGGCGAGGTACACGTTGACCTTGGCGACGTGGGCCCAGTCCGTGCCGGCCGCCTCGAGCAGCGCCCCCACGTTGCGGAAGGTGCGCTCCGCCTGCTCCCGGAAGGTGCCGAGGACGAGCTCGCCGGTGGCCGGGTCCGCCGGCCCCTGCCCGGAGACGAACACCAGGGTGCCCTGCGCCACGATGGCCTGGGAGTAGACGCCCCGGGGGGCCGGGGCCGCGGGGGTGACGACGGGCCTGCGCATCCCGGCTATTGTAGGCCCGCGGCGCGATCCAGGTCCTTCCACCGGCGGTGGACCCAGAACCACTGCGCGGGCGCCTCGCGGATCCAGGCCTCGATCCGCGCCGTGGCGGCCGCCATCGTGGCGGTCAGCGCCTCCCGCGAGCGGTCCGCCGGCGGCGGGAGCGGGGGCTCGACCCGCAGGAGGTACCCCCCGTCCGGCTCCCGCCGCAGGAAGACCGGCACCAGCGGCGCGCCGCTGCGGGCCGCCAGCAGCGCCGCGCCGATCCCCGTCTTCGCCGGATGCCCGAAGAACGGCAGCACGGTCCCCGACGGGAAGTGCTGGTCCACCAGCATGCAGACGCACCCGCCGGCCGCCAGCGCCTGGAGGCACCGCAGGCCGGCCGTGTGCCGGGGCGCATCCTCGATCACCGCGCACCCGGCCAGCGCCAGCCACCGGTCGAACAGCCCCCGCGTCTGGGGACTCTTCGGCTTGCGGTAGAGCAGCGACAGCGCGAATCCCCGGGCCGGCAGCGCCGCGGCCAGCAGCGGGAAACTGCCGTAATGGCCGCTCACTAGGATGGCGCCCCGTCCGCCGGCCAGCGCGCCGCGCAGGTGCTCCAGGCCCTCCGTCCGGACCCCCGCGGTGACCCAGTCCTTCCGGCCCTGGAACAATCGCAGGAGGTCGGAAAACATGACCGCCAGCCCGCCGTACATCTCGCGGCAGATTGCCGCCCGTTGCGCGGGCGTGAGGGCCGGGCCGAAGGCCCGCTCCAGGTTGCGCATGACGACCCGGCGGCGGGAGGGCACCAGCCGGGCCAGCAGCCGGCCGCCCCGGCGG
>CAYNUZ010000264.1:0-3536 GCA_964400385.1 uncultured bacterium
CCTCCACCTCGCCAAAAAGCCGCGGGTCTTCGCCGCCGAACACATAAAGCTTGTTATTCAGAACTCCGGCCGCGATCCCCGACCGGCCGGTCGGCATCGGCGAAAGCATTGTCCAGGTGTTGGCTTGCGGATCATAAACCTCCAAAGCTGAGGCGGCGAGATTACCGGGGCGGCCGCCCGCGACGTAAAACTTGCCCCCGATCGCGCCCCCCGCAGTGTGGTTCCGGGGAACATTCATACGCGCCAGAGTTGTCCATGTGTCCGGGGCAGGATCGTAGACTTCCACCTCGTTACCGAAATCCCCGCTCCCGCCGGCAATGTAAATCAGGTCATTCATAACGGCGACGGCGGGGGTGTCGCCATGCATGTAGTTCGTGGGCGCGACATCGGTCCAGGCATTCTGATCGGGATGATAGACCAACACACGTTTCGATGTGCCCCCGAACGCGTATAGTTTTCCCGCTGCTACTGCCGCTGCGTTGTGATTGGTAGCTATGGGAAGGCGCGCGGCGCTACTCCATCTGTCAGTCTCGGTATCGTAAATCTCGACGGTGTCGCTCGACATCCCATTACTGTCAAACCCCGCAATGACAAAAATCTTTCCGTCTAGCGCAGCCGTAGAGATCTCCTGCCGCATCGAGGGCATCCGGGCCCGGGTCCCGGCGGGGGGACGGCTCTACCTGGCCGCGCCCCGGTATGCGCATGCCTGCTTTCTCGCGGACCGGGCGCCGCTGCCGCCGTTCGGCCTGACCTACCTGGCGGCCACCGGGACCGAGCGGCGGGCGATCGTGGACGCGCTGGACCGCCGCCCCCCGGACCTGGCGGTGGTGACCGACGCCGGCCTGGAGCAACCCTTCGCGGTGGAGCATCCGGAGGAGCGGGCGTGGCTGGCGGCGCGGTACCGGCTCGATGCGCGGATCGGCGAGGTGCAGTTGTGGGTGCCCCTCGCCCCTCCCGGGAACAGGGCTACACGGCCGGGGAGACCCGGTTCCGCCCCTCCTGCTTCGCCCGGTACAGGGCCGCATCGGCGGCCCGGATGATCGCGGCCGCCTGCGTCCCGTCCGCCGGCGCCACCGCCACGCCGATCGAGACGGTGGCCGCGGGGGGCTCGAGGCCCGTCAGCCCCGCGCCGGCGAGGTCCGCGGCGGACAGGCCGGCAAACCGGCTGCGGATCCGTTCGGCGATCTCGAACGTGGTCGCCCGGTCGGCGTGCGGCAGCACCACGGTGAACTCCTCGCCGCCGTAGCGCGCCACGAGGTCGCCCTGCCGCACGGTCTCGTGGGCGGTGCGGGCGAAGAGCCGGAGCAGCGCGTCCCCGGCCGGGTGCCCGTGCCGGTCGTTGAACGCCTTGAACCGGTCGAGGTCCATCATCAGCACGCCCAGCGGGTGTTCGTGGCGCAGCAGGGTCTGGACCTGCTTCTCGAGGAAGCTGTCCAGGAACCGCCGGTTGAAGGCCCCCGTCAGCGTGTCGGTTTCCGCGTCCGAGCGCGCGGCCGCCAGCGCGTACTGGGTGGCGAGGACGAGCGAGGTGATCCGGGCGAGCGATTCCACGTGCTGGACGTCCGCGGGCAGGAGCGGGCGGCCCGGCCCGGTCTTCCAGTTCACCAGGCCGGTGATCCGGCCGTCGGAGGTGAGGGGCAGGCAGGCATAGCCGCCCGCCGCGGGCGCCCCCACGGGGCACGCGCAGGCGTGGCCGGAGCGGACATCCTCGAGGTGAAAGCGCTGGCTGGTGCGCATGACGGGACAGGCGGCCGGCTCCTCGAGCAGCGGCGAGGCGGCGGCGTCCGGGGGCGGGGGGCCGTCCACGGCGGCGATCCGCAACCCCGCGCCGTCCGGGGTGGCCAGCAGGACGGCGGACTGGGGTGAAAACCGGCCGATGGCGGTCACGAGGTGGCGGGCGGCATGGTCGTCGCTCGCCGTGTGGAGCAGCTTTTCGGAGAAGTCCGCGATCACCTCGATCCGCCGCGCGTGGGCGTCGAGCTGGGCGGTCTGTTCCTGCGCGGCCCGGCGCGCCTCGCGCTGGATGCGGACGTAGGACCACAGGCCTCCCGAGCCCACGAGGAAGGCCAGGATCGAGACGCCGATGGCCACCCGCACCCGCAACAGGTCGCGTTCGCCGATCAGCTGGACGAATTGCCCGGAGCGGCCGCCGGCGTTCTCGATGGTGCGATCCAGTTCCAGCGTCAGCGCGGCATTCCGCTTCGAGAGGGGGAGCCGGCGCTTCCGCTCCGTCTTGCGCATGACGGCCGGTTCCGCATATTCCCTCCGCCAGGCCCCGAGGGTCGCCGTCAGCGTGTCGAGCCCGTTGAACTTGTCCGTATCCTTCAGCCGGGTAGCCACCTCGCTCGCCGCCAGCCTCCTGGTCTCCTCCTCGAGGTCCTCGAGCGCATGATAGTACTTGGTCAGGTGGGCGGACGCCCCGGTGTTCAGGTACGCCTCGAGCTCGGTCTGCGCCGTCAGCAGCTGCAACTTGAGCAGGCCGTCGTATTTCACGATGTCGCTGGTGACCTGGTCATGGCGAGCACTCTCGCGCAGGGCCACGTAGGCCGCGGCGGCCCCGAGGACGAGGCCGACCGTGGCGACCAGCGCGGCCAGCCGGGTCGCGGGGTGGTCGGGGGAAGCCACACGGGGATGATACCGCAGGCGCCACCGGCGCCGGTTTCAGGTAGAATACGTCCTGTGACGGACCAGTACTCCGGACGGCTCGAGGTCAACAGCGAAAAGCAGGGCGCCGAGCGGCGCCGGGCGCCGCGCGTCGAGAAGGCGTTCGAGGTGTCCTATGCCGTCAAGGCCCTGCCCGACGAGAAGACCCTGATCGAGACCCTGGACAAGCTCCTCGTTGCCCAGACCCAGGACCTGTCGGCGGTGGGGCTCTCGATGTGGACGAACAAGCTGTTGATCCCCGGCACGACCCTCGAGATGACCTTCCCGCAGCCGACCGGCGACAAGTCGGTCAAGATCAAGGCCCGCGTGGTGTGGTGCCAGCCGCACACGGACGGCGGCTACGTGCGGGCGCGCATGGGGCTGGAATTCGTGGACGTGGACACCGATACCCGGAACCGGCTCCTCAAGCTGGTCGCCGGGGACGAGGCCTGACCCCGCCTACCCGCGTTCCCGTCCTTCGCGCAGGCGCAGCGAGTTTCCGACCACCAGCAGTGAACTGACCCCCATCGCGAAGGCCCCGCCAGCCGGCGGCAGGCGGCCGAGCGCCGCGGCCGGCAGCATGACCACGTTGAACAGCAGCGCCCAGGCGTAGTTCTGGAGCATCACCCGGCGGGTGGCCCGCGCCCAGGGCACAAGGCCCGCGAGGCCTTCCAGCCTCCCGCCGACCAGCCCGATGTCGGCGGCGCCCAGCGCCAGCTCCGTCCCGGTCTGGAGCGCGATCCCCAGGTCCGCGCCGGCCAGCGCCGGGGCGTCGTTGATGCCGTCCCCGACCATGGCCACCCGGTCGCCCGCGGCGCGCCACCCGGCGATCCGCGCGAGCTTGTCGGCGGGCAGCAGACCCCCCAGGGCGTCGTCCACGCCCGCCTCCGCCC
>CAYNUZ010000265.1:0-3491 GCA_964400385.1 uncultured bacterium
GCCCTCGCCGCGGCGGCCGTCGCCGCGTTCCTGCACGACCGCCACCGGCTCGGGGATCGGCTCCCCGATCACCTCGACCAGCACGCGCTCGCGCACCACGCGGGGCTTCACCAGCGCCCGGATAAAGACCAGGGTCATCAGCACGACCCCCACGATCGCCCCGTACTTGCCCACCTCAAGCCACATTTTCTGCTGCTCCTCCCTCTGGACGTCGGCGCGGTCCTGCGCCATGGAATCCTGCGTGGACTTGTCGAACGGCAGGTTCTCCACGGCGATCACGTCCCCGCGCGTCGGATCCACCCCCGCGGCCACCGTCAGGGCCCGCTGGATCATGGCCTGGTGCTGGGGCTGGACGTTGTCCACGAACACCGCGACCGTCAGCCGCTTGATCATGCCCGGCGCCTTGATGATTTCCTCGGTCTTCTCGTTGATCTCGTAGTTCTTCGTGTCGTCGGTCTTGGTGTAGCTCAGGTTGCCCCCGACGACCGCCTGGTACCCCGGGATGTTCGACTCGACCCCCGGCACGCCGCCCGGGATGCCGCCCACGCCCGTGTAGGCCTCGTTCTTGTGCTGCTGGGAGCGGATGATGCCCTCGGTGCCGTGGATTGGCTCGTACGACTTGGTCATGGTCTTGACCTGGTCGAAGTTCATCTCGGCCGTCACCTTGACCGCCGACCGGCCGGGCCCCAGGACCTTCGCCAGGATCTCGTCGATCCGGCGCTCCATGGCCCGCTCCACGTCGGTCTGGAGCGCCACCTGCCCCTTCGTGAGCTTGGCCTGGCGCGACAGCGCGGTCGCCCCGTCGCTCCCGCCACCCGCCTCGTCCATGATCTCGTCGCGGACCGCGTCGGAGAGGATGTTGCCGAAGTTGTCCATGACCTTGACGTTCTGGGGTTTCAGGCCCTCCACGCCCAGCGAGACCAGGTGGATGACGCCGCGCACCTGGTCCGGCTCCAGCTTGTACCCGCGCTTGAGCTCGACCAGGACCGAGGCCGTGGCGTCCTTCTGCTGCTCGCTGTAGAGCGAGGGCTGGGGCAGCGCCAGGTTGACCCGCGCGGTGCGCACCTGGGTGATGGAGAGGATCGTCCGGGTGAGCTCCCCCTCGAGCGCGCGCAGCATCGCCACCCGCTGCTGCGCATCGGTGGTCCCGAGCACCTGCGTCTTGTCGAACAGCTCGAACCCGACGCCCGGCCCCTTCGGGAGGCCCTGCTGCACGAGGGCGAGCCGGAGGTCGTAGACGTCCTTGAGCGGCACCTCGATCGTCGCGCCGTCGTCCTTCAGCCGGTACGGGGTGCCGCCGGCCTTCAGCTTGCCGACGATGAGGGACGCGTCCTCGCGCGGCAGGTCCGCGAACAGGACGCCGTACGATTCCGGCGGGCGGGAGAGGGCGGCCACGAGGAAGGCCAGGACCACGAACGCGGTGATGGGAACGCCGGTGACGATCCCCTTCTGCCAGGGGGAGAGCCGGCCCCACAATTCGCGGAACCGGTCGAGCAGCTGACGGACGTACTCGCCCATGAAGGACCCTTCGCGCGCCTAGATCAGATCTGCATCCTCGCCACGTCCTGGTACGCCTCGACGAGCTTGTTGCGGATCTGCTGCGTGAGCTGCAGCGCGAGGTCGGCCTTCTGGACGGCCAGCATGACCTCGTCGATGGCGATCGGCTCGCCCGCGGCGAGTTTCACGGTGGACGCGTCGGCGTTCTGCTGCAGGTTGTTCACCTGCTGCAACGCGTCCGACAGCAGCGACTTGAAGCTGACGGAGGCGTCGGCGGCGGCTCCCCCGGCGGCGCCGGCGGCCTGGGCGGCCAGGTCGGAAGGTCTGATCGGGTTGATATCCATGCGGCTCAAGTCCTCCTTATCGCGGGGCGTAGGGTGAAGGCGTCATCCCATCCATCATCCGGCTAGGCGCGCCCGATGTCCAGCGCGCTCGTCGCCATGGCCTTGGCGGCGGAAATGGCGGCCACATTGGCCTCGTAGGCCCGGGTGGCGGCCATCATGTCCACCATTTCGGTCACCACGTTCACGTTCGGGTACGAGACGTACCCGGCGGCATCCGCGTCCGGGTGCCCCGGCTCGTACACGCGCCGGAAGGCGGCGGTGTCGGCGGCGATGCCCGCCACCCGCACGCCCCGCCCCCGGAAGGTCCCGGGCTGGTCCATGCCGGGGAACATCCACTGCGTCTCCTCGCCGCGCGGCGCGAACACGACCTGCTGCCGGCGGTACGGGCCGCCTTCCGCGGTGCGCGTCGTGTTCACGTTCGCCAGGTTGTTCGCGATCACGTCGAGCCGCAGGCGCTCGGCCGTCAGGGCCGATCCGGAAATCGCCATTGAGCGGAACAGGTCCATGGGTCGTTACCTCCCTTCGCGGATCGCGCTGCGCAACTGGCCGAGCTTCATCTTGACCAGCTGGGACAGCGCCTGGTAGAGGACGGTGTTCTCGGACAACCGGGTCATCTCGGCGTCGATGTCAACGTTGTTGCCGTCGGCGCGCAGCGACGTCTCGGCGCGCACAACCGCCTGGCCCTGCACGTCCGCGGGCGACGCGACCTCGCCGATCGGCAGGTGCGCGGGGTTCGTCCGCATCCCCGGCAGCTGGTCCGAGCCCTCGGCCTGCGCCTTGAGGGCCGCCGCGAGCGTGGACTGGAAGACCACCTCGCTGCGCTTGAACCCCGGCGTGTCGACGTTCGCCAGGTTGTGCGCGATCACCTGGTGCTCCAGGTCGGTCGCGCGCAGGGCGTTGGACAGCACCCCCATCGTCTGGTCCCCGAACAGCCGGTTGATCATGCGCCGTTCCTCCGGTGGTTGATCGTCATGAGCGCCTTGACCCCGCGCAGGCTGATGCCGCGCCCCGAGTACTTCTGGATCCAGCGGCACTTCTCGATGTCGGCCGGGCGGAAGAGCCGCGACCGGTTCTTCCCGAACCGCTGGAGCTTGATGATGCCGGCCCGCTCCCAGTTGCGCAGGGTCTGCTCATGCAGGTGGAGCTTGCGGGCCGCTTCCTTGATGGTGTAAATGACGTCCTTTCCCATGAGGCGTTGTCGTCGCTCCTTGTGGTGTGTGCTTCAAGTCTAACGAGGTCAACCGGTCTTGTAAACGCCTTATCAAGGCATGTATCAAGGCTGTTCCCGTGGGCTGGCGGTCGTCCCGGCGGGACTCGGCCACATCCACACTGGAAATAAAGCACGCGCTCGGCGGACCCGCCACCCCACCGCCGTGCGCCGCGGCTGCCCCGAGCGGTCACGGCAGCTCCCCGGAGCGGGCCGGAGGAAGGGAAGGCGCCGGCTTGTGGCCGGGCGGCCCGGACCCACATCCCGTGGGGGGCCCCCCTGGCGCGACCCGGGAGGCGCGCTAGGCTTGAGGCAGGCGGGCGATCGCCCGGGCCAGCCGGTCGGGGGCCCGGTCCACGGACCCCACGGCCGCCAGGGCCCGTTCCCACTCCGCCGCCGACCCGATGCCCGCCTTCCGGCGCCCCGCCGCCATTTCCGGGGGG
>CAYNUZ010000266.1:0-3472 GCA_964400385.1 uncultured bacterium
CCATCCAGGTCGCCGCGTACGTGACGCGGTAGCGGCCCTCGCGCGGCGCCAGGGCCGCCGCGCGGCCGGCCTCGGTGCGCGCCAGCGCGAGATCGCCCAGTTCGAGGAAGATCAGCGCCCGGTTGTGGCGCACCGCGGCATTGTCCCCCCCCAGCTCGAGCACCGCGTCGTATTCCCGGAGCGCGTCGCGCGTGTTGCCGTCGGCGCGGAAGGCCTCCGCCCGGGCGAAGTGGGTGGCCGCATCGGCGGCGGCCGCGGGCGGGGGCGCCAGCAGCGCGAGGCCCAGGAGCCACGGGGTCATTCCTCGTCCCCCCACGGATGGGGCACCAGCCGCTGCTGGAACTGGGCCAGCGCGTACCGGTCCGTCATCCCCGCGATGTAGTCGCAGACCCGCTGTTCCGGCGGGGCGTCCACCGCGTCGTCCGCCGGGACCTCCTCCGGGTGGTCCGCGTAGTACGCCCAGAGCGATTCCAGCACCTTGCGCGCCCGGCCGAACAGCTCGTTCAGCGGCCGGGCCTCGTAGACCCGCTCCACCAGGAAGCTCCGCAGGGTTTCCAGCCCCGCCTCGACGTGGGGGGAGAGGCGGACCTCGGGCTTCCCGGCGCTGGCGTGCACGATGTCGTGGACGATCGTGTTGATCCGGGAGGAGAACTTCTCGCCCAGCGTGTCGTTCACCTGCCGGGGGATCTGCGCGGCGGTGATGAGCCCGGCGCGGATCGCGTCGTCCACGTCGTGGTTCGCATACGCCACCGAGTCGCACAGCCGCACGACCTCGGCCTCCAGCGTGGACGACGGGTTTTTCGCGCGCGCGTCCGCGAGCTTGCCGAGCCCCTTGGAATGCCGGCGGATGCCGTCGCGGACCTCCTCGGTGAGGTTCAGGCCCTTCCCGCCGTATTCGAGCGTCTCGACGATTCGCAGCGACTGCCGGCTGTGGTGGAACCCCCCCGGGTTCAGCTTCGCCAGCACCGACTCCCCCGCGTGCCCGAAGGGGGGATGGCCCAGGTCGTGCCCGAGTGCCACGGCCTCCGCAAGGTCCTCGTTGAGCCGCAGCGCCCGCGCCACCGTCCGGGCAATCTGCGCCACCTCGAGGGTGTGCGTCAGCCGGGTCCGGTAGTGGTCCCCCTCCGGCGACAGGAAAACCTGGGTCTTGCCCTTGAGCCGGCGGAACGCCTTCGAATGCAGGATGCGGTCCCGGTCCCGCTGGAAGGGGGTCCGGATGTCGCACTCCGCCTCGGGCCGCGCCCGCCCGCGCGAGTCGGCGCTCTTCGCGGCGTGCGGCGAGAGGGTCTCCCGCTCGAACGCCTGGGTCTGCTCCCGGATGGTCACGGGAGGGGCTGGCGGCCTGGCGCCGTCCCGGGCGCAGCGAGGGGCTCGAAGGTCTCAAAGATGCGGGTGATGGACTCCGCCCGCCCGGTCTTCTCGTCGATCGCCAGGACCGCCGCGCAGAACTGCATGGGGCCCGCGGCCACCTCCCACTTCGGGGCCATCTGGTTCAGGAACTTCGTGAGCACGTGCTCCTGGTCCAGCCCGATGACCGAGTCCGCCGGCCCGGTCATGCCGACGTCGGTCAGGTACGCGGTGCCCTTCGGCAGGACCCGGCTGTCGGCGGTCTGGACGTGGGTGTGCGTGCCCAGCACCGCCGAGGCCTCGCCGTCCAGGTACCACCCCATCGCGACTTTTTCCGAGGTGGCCTCGGCGTGGAAATCCACGATGACCACGGGGGTTTCCTGGCGCATCCGGGCGATCTCCCGCTTCGCGTGGCGGAACGGCTCGTCCAGGAGCTGCTTGAACATGAAGGTGCGCCCCTGCAGGTCCAGGATCCCGACCTTGACCCCGCCGGAAGTCATCACGACGGCCGATCCGCGGCCCGGCACGCCGTCGGGATAGTTGGACGGCCGCAGGAGCCGGGACTCCGTGGCCAGCGTCGGGATCAGCTCCCGGCGGTCCCAGACATGGTCCCCCGTGGTGAGCAGGTCCACCCCGATCCCGCACAGCTCGTCCACCTGGGAGGGGGTGATGCCGTTCCCGTCGGCCGCGTTCTCCCCGTTGGCGATGGTGAAGTCGATCGCATGCCGCTTCTTGATCCCCGCGAGCCGCTCCCGCAGGACCCGGCGGCCGGGCTTCCCGAAGACGTCGCCGATGAAGAGGATATTCATGTCCTTCCATTGTAGTGGAACCTCCGGGGGCCTCCCGGGACGCGGGGTAGGATAGGGACCATGGACCGCGGGGCGATCCTCGCCATCGACCAGGGCACCACCGGGACCACGGCGCTGCGCCTCGACGCCCGCGGCCGGATCACCGGCCGCGGGTACCGGGCGATCCGGCAGTCGTACCCGCAGCCCGGGTGGGTGGAGCACGACCCGGAGGAGCTCTGGCAGTCCGTGCTGGCGGCCGCGGCCGGGGCCCTGCGCGGCCACCGCGGCGCGATCGCCGCCATCGGGATCACCAACCAGCGGGAGACCACGCTCCTCTGGGACCGCCGGACGGGACGGGCCCTCCATCCCGCGATCGTCTGGCAGGACCGGCGGACCGCGCCGGAATGCGCGGCGCTGCGCCGGCGCGGGCTGGAGCCGCTCGTGCGCCGGACGACCGGGCTGGTGCTCGACCCGTACTTTTCCGGGACCAAGGCGGCGTGGCTCCTGCGGCACGTGCCCGGGGCCGCGGTGGCCGCCCGCCGGGGCCGGGTGGCCTTCGGCACGGTGGACGCGTGGCTCATCTGGAAGCTGACGGGCGGCCGGGTCCACGCCACCGACCCGACCAACGCCTCCCGGACCCTGCTCATGGACCTGCGCACCCGGGACTGGGATCCCGTCCTCCTGCGGCTCTTCGGGATCCCCCCATCGGTGCTGCCGGCGATCCGGCCGTCCGCCGGCGACTTCGGCCGGACCGCGGGCGCCGGGCCTCTTCCGGCGGGGATCCCGGTGAGCGGCGTGGCTGGTGACCAGCAGGCCGCGCTGTTCGGGCAGGGCGCGGTCCGGCCGGGCCAGATGAAGGTGACCTATGGCACGGGGGCGTTCCTCCTGCTCCAGACCGGGCCCCGGCTGGTCCGCTCTCGCAACCGGCTCCTGACCACCGTGGCCTGCGGCCCGCGGGGCGAGGCCACATATGCACTGGAGGGGTCGGTGTTCATCGCCGGCGCGGTCATCCAGTGGCTCCGCGACGAGCTGAAGCTGATCACGACCTCCGCCGCGTCCGAAGCGGTCGCCCGGAGCGTCCCCGACGCGCACGGCGTCTACGTCGTCCCCGCCTTCACCGGGCTGGGCGCCCCGTACTGGGACGCGGGCGCGCGCGGCGCGGTGGTCGGCCTCACCCGCGGCGCCGGCCGGGCCCACCTGGTCCGGGCGGCGCTGGAGTCCATCGCCTACCAGACCAGCGACGTGGCGGCCGCGATGGGCCGCGACCTGCGCCGCCGGATCGCCGAGCTGCGCGTGGACGGCGGGGCCTGCGTCAACGACCTGCTGATGCAGTTCCA
>CAYNUZ010000267.1:0-3467 GCA_964400385.1 uncultured bacterium
TTCGCGGTGCGGTTCGGATCGAAACTGATATCCATCGGTAGCGTCTTGTGTTGAATTGAAAATCGATGGGACCGGCCGCGCATCGCGCGGCCGGACGTCGCGCCCCCCGGCGCGGGTCAGAACAGTCCGTGCAGCACCCAGTACAGCGCGACCGACAGCGCGATCGACGCGGGCAGCGTCAGCACCCACGCGAGCACGAGGTTGCGCACCGGATCCCACCCCAGGCCCGAGCCGCCCCCCGACCTGCGGGTGGTCCCCGGTCAGCAGCGCCAGCGGCAGCAGCGCGAGCGCGCGCAGCGCCGCGATGGCCCGCACCGCACCCGGCCGCGGCACGTCCGCGATCGCGATCAGCCCCGTCACGCGTCCGCCCTGCCCCACCAGCACCGTCATCCGCCCCGCGTCCCGGTGTGCCGCCAGCGAGCCGGCCAGCGAGGAGGTGACGGGCGCGCCCAGCGTGGCCGCGAACCGCTCGCTGCCCGCCCAGACCAGGCGGCCGCCGTCCAGCGACCCGCTGAGCCCCAGCCCCTGGTGCAGGGTGAGGCCCGAGACCGGCTCCGGCGTCAGGCCCCGCTCCCGCGCCGCGGCGGCGATGGCCGAAGCGAGCGGGTGCGCCGAGTTGCGCTCCAGCGAGGCCGCGTCACGCACGATGGCCGCCTCCGTTCCCTCAAGCACCTCGACCGCGTGGACCCGCGGGACGCCGGAGGTCAGGATCCCCGTCTTGTCGAATGCCACGGCCCGCACCTCGCCCAGCCGCTCCACGAACACGCCGCCCTTGAACAGCGCCCCGGCGCGGGCGCCGTGCCCGATGGCGGAAAGGATCGCGGACGGCGTGGCCAGCAGGACCGCGCACGGCGAGGCCACGACCAGCAGGACGGTGCTGCGGTAGAAGGCGTCGTGCAGGGACATGCCCGTCCCGAAGCGCAGCCAGAGGTACGAAGTGAACGCGCCGACCAGCACGACCGGGGTGTAGACGTGCCCGAACCCGTCCACCATCCGGTGCAGCCGGGCCTTGGTGGACTGCGCCGCCTCCACCATCCCGACCACCCGCGCGAGGTAGGTCTCCGTCGCGGGCCGGGTCGTCTCCACCGCCAGCACCCCGGTCTGGTTGAGCGTCCCGGCGAAGACCGGGTCGCCCACGGCGCGGGCGATCCAGCGCGACTCGCCCGTCAGCATCGCCGCGTCCACCTCCGAGGCGCCCTCCCGGACCGTGCCGTCCACCGGCACCCGCTCCCCCGGGTGGATGACCACGAGGTCACCCGGCCGCAGCGCCCCGATTGCCACCCGCTCCTCCGTGCCGCCGCGGCGGACCGTGGCCGATTCGGGGGCGAGGCCGACCAGCGCGCCGATCGCCCCGCGGGTCCGCTTCATCGCGAGGGATTCGAGCCCGTTCGAGAGGGAGAAGAGGAACAAGAGGAAGGCCCCTTCGTGCCACGACCCGATCGCCCCGGCGCCGAGCGCGGCGATCACCATCAGACTGTCGATCTCGAGCGACAGGCCGGAGAGCGACCGGACCGCGCTCGCGGTTGAGAGCGCGCCGCCCGTCAGGTAGGCCGTGATCGCGAGGCCGAGCTGGACCGGCCCGCCGGGAAGCCCCCGGGCCTCGAGCACCTGCGAGGCGGTGTAGCAGGCCAGGCACGCCAGCGCCAGCCCGATCTGCACCTCGCCGCCGACCTCCAGCGGGTCGTGCCCGCCGTGGTGGTGGCCGGCGCTCACCGGGCCGACCTGCCCTGAGCGGTCACGGGCAACGCACGGACTCCGCGAGTCGAAGGGTCATGTGAGCGTCAGCGACGCGAAGCTCACCAGCCCGCCCGCGGGATCGGGGGCCTGCCCGTATCCCGCCAGCTTCACCTCGGCCTCCGGCACCAGCGTGAGCAGCGTGTAGACCGCCGCCAGGGCGTCCACCCGCCGCGCGTTGCCGTCCGCCATCCCCGCCTTCCAGAACGCCTCGGGATCGCCCGCCACCGCGGTCGCAAGTAGCGCCTCGTCGGCGGTCCGGACCGCGTTCGCCAGCCGTTCGTCCACGTCCACGTCGTCGCCGAACCGCGGCCCCACATGGGAGAAATCCACGGACGCGAGCACCAGGGTCCGGCGCGCCCGGAGCACCTCCCGCAGGGCGTCCAGGGCGGCGGCAATGCGCGGGTCCGATGCCGGGCTCTTCCGGCCGCAGAACTGCTCGAACGCTGAGCAGAGCACCGGGATGATCCGGAACGTCCGCGCCGGATACAGCGCCTGGAGCCAGACGAGCTGGAACTCGATCGAGTGCTCCAGCCGGTGGGCATAGGCCTCCTCCGTGAGCCAGTCCCCGCAGGCCCGGGTAAGCGCCCCGGTGGCCTCGCGGTCGGTCTCGACGACGCCCAGGGGGGTCTCAAACGGCTTCTCCATGAGGACGAACGGGACCGGGGGGGCGGTGTGCGCCACCCCCAGGACCAGGACCGTGTCCGCGGGGCCCGCCTCGCCCAGCGCCTTGTATCCCTTCGCATACACCTCCCCGCCCCGCGGGAAATCAATGTGGGGCGCCACCAGGCCACGGAGGGCCGCGGGCGGCGCGAGCGAGATGAGTCCGGACCCGCCGGCGGTCCGCATGCAGGCCTGGATCATTTCCCGCAACTCCGCCGGGTCGTCCGGATAGGCGCTCCCGGCGTGCGAGGGGGGCCGCACCGGCGCCTCGGTGAACCGCCGGATCGCGTCGGCGCGCCGCAGCCGGAAGGTGGGGGTCTCCAGCAGGCCGCGCGCGTCGAGGTCCGCCACCACCGACTCGATTTCCGCCGGCCCGATGCGCTGGCCCTCGAATTCGCGCGCGAACAGGGCCTGGACGTCCGCCGCCCCGTTGACCCCGTCCAGCATGGAGGCCATGAAAAAGGCCGCCGGAGACAGCACCACGGCCTCGTCGGCCACCCCCTCCGGGTCGCGCAGGCAGACCATCACCTGCTCCTCCACCTCGACGGGGTAGGCCTCGAGGGGCCTAAGCCGCGGGAGCGGCACCGGCTCCGGCCGCGGCGAGCCCGGCCAGCCAGGCCTGGGCGCCGATCGTCGTGGGGTCGCCGTGCCCCGGCAGGACGCGGGTGGCGGGCGGCAGGGAGGCCAGCCGCAGGAGGCTGCGCCACATGGCGGCCTCGCTGGCCCCGGCCAGGTCCGTGCGGCCGTACGCGCCGTCGAACAGCGTGTCCCCCGAGAGCAGCACCCCTTCACGGGCCTCGTGCAGGCAGATCCCGCCCGCGGAGTGGCCGGGCGTCTCCAGGATCGCGAACCGCAAGCCGCCGCACGCCAGCACCTCGCCCTCCGTGAGCCACCGGTCGGGCGTCACGGGGAAGATCTCCAGCGGCAGCGGGTGGCCGGCCGCGTTCGGGTGGAGCAGGAGGTCCGCGTCGCCGCGGTGCGCGAGCAGCGGCGCGCCCGGGCGGGCCCGCAGCGCGGCGACGGCGCCGATGTGGTCCCAGTGGCCGTGCGTGTTCACGATCGCGGTGATC
>CAYNUZ010000268.1:0-3458 GCA_964400385.1 uncultured bacterium
GGTGGGCTGCGCGATCGGGCTCCTCCTTTCCGTGGACCGGTTCTTCCGGATCAACGCGGTGTCGCCCGCCCAGGCCGGCGCGTGGCTCGCGGGGATCGCCGCCGGGCTCGCCGTCTGGGGCTGGGCGATGGGCTGGGTGGAGGCGCGCACCGGGTCGGGCCCGGTCCGCGTCTGGGTCGCCGGCCTGCTGCTCGCGTTCGCCGCCCTGATCGTGGTCTTCAACTTCCTGCCGGCGTTCGAGCCCGAGTGGTTCTACGACTCGCTGGTCTACCACCTGGCCGTGCCCGGGCAGTGGCTGGTCAACCGGCGCATCTGCTACCTCGAGTCCACCTTCTTCTCGAACTTCCCCTTCCTGCAGGAGATGCAGTACGGTTTCCTGCTCGCCGCGGGCAACGACGTGGCGCCCAAGCTCCTCCACTGGGCGCACGGGGTCCTGTGCGCGCTCGCGATCTTCGCCGCGGGCCGGTCGCTGCGCGGCCCGCTCACCGGGCTGCTGGCCGCGTGCGTCTTCCTCTCCCAGCCGACGCTGCGGTTCCTCCACCACATCACGATGGTGGAGCTGGGCATGACGTGGTTCGAGGGCGCCGCGACCCTGTGCGTCCTCGCCGCGTGCGGCTGGGTGCAGGGCGCGGGGGGGCGGATCCCGCGGCGCGCCTGGCTGGTGCTGGCCGGGTGGTACCTCGGGTTCGCGCAGGGCACGAAGTACATCGGGCTGTGGGCGTCGGTCCTGCTGCTCGGGACCTGGCTCGTGGAGGAGGGGAAGGCGCGCCGCGCGCCGCGCGCGGTCGCCGTGACCCTGGGCTGGACGGTGGCGTGGGCGTCGGTCTGGACGGGGACCTGGCTCGCCAAGAACTGGCTGTTCACGGGCGACCCGTTCTTCCCGCTCCTCTACAAAGTGTTCCCGGCGATCCACTGGGACGGGACCCTGTACGCCGCGTGGATGCACGACAACACCAAGTACGGGGCGGCGTACGGCAGCCTGGCGGACGTCGTGCGCGAGATCCCCGCCGCCTTCGGGTCCGGCGGCGAGGACGCGTGGAAGCATTTGCGCTCCTGGCTCACGATGCCCACGATGGCCTCCATCGACGTCTCGTGGTTCGGGACGTTCACGCTGAACCCGATCCCGCTCCTGTTCCTCCCGTGCCTCTTCGCGGTGCGGCGGGTTCCGGCGCCGGTGCGCGCCCTCGCGCTCTACACCGGGCTCTACGCGCTGCTCTGGGCGACCTCCTCACAGCAGACCCGGTTCCTCTTCCCCGTGCTCGTGCAGGCCTCCGTGCCCGTGGCCTTCGTGATCGCGGAGGCCGGCGCGGGGTCGTGGGCGGCGCGGGGTGCGCTGACCGTGGCGGCGGCGTGGTTCCTGTTCGTGGCCGCATTCGGGGAGTTCCACAACCGGTTCTCGAACAACGCGCTGACGCCGTACACGATGGGCCAGATGAGCCGGTTAGGCCTTCTGCGGATGGGCGTGCAATACTACGACGCTGTGGAGAAGGCCAATGAGGCCGTGCGGCCGCGCGACCGGCTCCTGTTCGTGGGCGGGGACGAGAGCTTCTATTGCGCCCGCAACCGGATCTGCAACAGCATCTACGACCGTTCGACGCTGGGGGAGCTGGCCCGCGCCGCGTCGTCCGGCGAGGACCTGCTGGCGAAACTGCGGCGCCGCCGGGTGACCCATGTCCTGGTCTACGAGGCCCGGTGCGAGGAGTATGCGTCGTACGGCATCTTCGACTGGGGCCGGCCCGCCCAGCGCCGGTACCTCGACATGATGGGGGCGCATGCGAAGCTGGTGGCCGCCGCCAAGGGCGTATTCCTCTTCGAGCTGACCCGCCGGCCCCTCCCCCCGTCGCTCCGGAAATCCGGCTCGCCGTCGTGGTTCTACCCGGCGGACCTCCTGGCGCACAGCCGGGACACGATTCCGAAGATCGACCAGCTCTTCCAGCAGGGGAAGTTCGCCGACGCGCTGGCGCTGTGCGACGAACTGGCCGCGAAGATGCCGGACGTCACGCACGTGCACGCCTACCGCGGCTACGCCCTGGGGCAGCTCAAGCGGGTCAAGGAGGCCGTGGCCGAGTACGAGCTCGCGGTGAAGTACGGGTACCCGACCGGGGTCGTGTACTACAACCTCGCGATCCTCCTCGAGAACCAGCACCAGGACGCGCGGGCCCTGGAGATGTTCCTGGCCGCCGCGGACCTCGAGCCGGGGCTGAACGCCCGCCCGCACGCCTTCGAGGTGGCGCTGGCGCTGCACCGGTACCCGCAGGCCCTCGAGATAGGCCGCGCCGTCCTGGCGGCCAACCCGGCGGACGCCGACGTGCGCGCCCGCGTGGCGAAGCTCGAGGCGCTGCTGGCCCGCCGCTCCGCCGCGGGCCTCAACTGACCGGGATGGCGGGGCGCGGGCGGCCGATCGCGGTGTTCGATTCGGGCGTGGGCGGCCTCACCGTCTTCCGCGCGCTGCGGCGGCGGCTGCCCGCCGAGCACCTCGTGTATTTCGGAGACACGGCGCACGTGCCGTACGGCACCAAGTCGCCGGATACGGTGCGCCGGCTGACCCGCGCCCACCTGGGGTTCCTCGCCGCGCGCGGGGTCAAGGGCGTGGTCCTCGCGTGCAACACCGCCTCGGCCGTGGCGCTCGACGGCCTCGCGGCCCGGGTGCGGATCCCCGTCATCGGGGTCATTGATCCGGGGGTGCTCCAGGCGCTGGACCGGACCCGAACCGGGCGCATCGGGGTGCTGGGGACGCCCACCACGATCCGCAGCGGCGCGTACCAGCGGCGGCTCACGGCGCTGGACCGGCGCGTGCAGGTCCATGCGGCCGCGTGCCCGCTGTTCGTGCCGCTGATCGAGGAGGGGTGGGCCGGGCACGAGATCGCCCGCCGGATCGCGGCGGTCTACCTGCGGCCGCTGCGGCGGGCGCGGGTGGACACGGTCATCCTCGGATGCACCCACTACCCGCTGCTGGCCCCCACGCTCCGGCGGGTGCTGGGGCCGCGGGTGGCGCTGGTGGATTCCGCCGAGGCCGTGGCGGGGGTGGTCGAGCGGCGGCTGGCGGAGATGGGACTGCTGCGGCCGCGCGGGTCGCGGGCGCGGGAGACGTTCTACCTCACCGACACGGGCGGCCAGTTCCCGGCGGTGGCCCGCCGGTTCCTCGGCCGGCCGGTGGCACGGCTGGTGGGCGTCAACGTGCGGGTCGAGGCGCTGAACGACGTGGCGGCGCGGGGACCGCGGTAGTGCGGATCCGCGGCGCGCGCCTCGGCGCCGTCCTCGCGGTCCTCGCGTGGGCCGGGGCCGCGGCCGCGGATCCCGGGGAGTGGCTCCTGAAGTTCGCCGGCGCGCCGACCCGGTACCTGGGCACGCCGGGCCACCGCGCGGCGCTGGATGCGGTCGAGGCCGGGTTCCGGGCCGCCCGACTTACCGCGGTGCGGCGCGAACATTTCCCCCTCACCGCCCCGGTCGAGGGGGCC
>CAYNUZ010000269.1:0-3395 GCA_964400385.1 uncultured bacterium
GGCGGGAGGCCGGCCCGCGTCCGGGTAGAATGGCGCCATGGGGCTCTGGTGCGCGGAATGCGGGAGGTTCTCGCCGTTCCGGTCGCCGTGCGCCGACTGCCGCGCCCAGGCCGCGGCGCTGCGGCTGGAAGCCATGGGCGCGGTGCCCCCGGCCCCCTCGGCGCTGACCCTCACGCGGTCGAGTACGATTGTCACCTCCGTCCGCAAGAAGTTGACGCTCAACGTCAACGGCAGGATGAAGACCGTGGATTTCTCGCAGGGCATCCCGCCGGAGCTGCCGGCCGAGCTGGCGGCGCTGGGGATGTCCCCCCAGGCCGTCGAGCAGGTGATGGCGTCACTGCGCGCTGCCGACGCGGCAGGGGCCTCCGGCCCGAAGCCCGCGGCATGAATCGGGGGGTGGCGGCGCTCCTCGCCATGGCCGGCCTGGCGGGAGGCTGCGCCCACGCGGGGCTGGCCGTCACGCCGGCGCTCAAGGGCCAGCTCCTCCTCGGTGGCACAGGGCTGGCGCCGGTCTTCGCGGACCTTGCGCGCGCCCTCGGCCGGCACGGCTGGCTGGTGGTGTACCAGGACGGGGCCCACCTCTGGGCGGACCGGCCGGCCACCGAGGCCGAGCGGGCCCGGCTGGGCGTCCCGGCGGGGGAGCGGCTCCTGCGGCGGCTGGAGAGCGATCTCGCCCAGCTCGGGCCGGACGTCAGCATCTCGTACCACACCGTCCACGTCGCGGTCCGGGCCGACGGCTCCACCCGGGTCCTGGACCGGTGGCCCGGCGACCCCGACCCGCTGGCCCGGGAGAATGCGGCGGTGTTCCGGGACCTCCGGGGCCGCCCGCCGGCGGCGGCCCAGGTGAATCCCGGCCCGGGGGCTGGTAGGATGGCCCCATGAACCACCCCGTGATCCACTTCGAAATCAACGTATACAACGCCAGGCGTTCGCGCACCTTCTACCAGAAGCTCTTCGGCTGGAAGATCGGCCCGGTCGATCCCCGGATGGGCAACCACGCCTCGATCACCCGGACCGGCAAGGGCGGCATCGGCGGCGGCATCGCCGGCACCAACAGCCGCGGCGTCACCATGTACGTCGAGGTCAAGGATATCGAGGCCACGTTCAGGAAGGTGAAGAAGCTCGGCGGCAAGGTCACCCGCAAGGTGATGCCGATCCCGGGCATGGGCCGCATCGGGTGGTTCCGCGACCAGGCCGGCAACGAGATCGGCCTCTGGTCGAAAAAGTAATGGCCGCCTCCGGCGCCCGCCCCCGGTACCGCCACTCGGCCTGCGTCTGGACCGTCGGCGACGGGGCCACCCGGTTCACCGGCACCAGCCGGCCGGCGCTGACCCACGCGGACACGCTCCGGAAGATCCGGCTGATCGCGCAGGGCCGCACCGGGGTCGAGGGGGTGGAGCTCCACTACCCCAACGAATTCTCGGAGCGGAACGTGAAGGCGATCCGCTCGCTGCTCCGCAGCGAGGGGCTGGCATGCGCGATGGTGACGCCGAACAACCACCACTTCTCGGTCCACCGCGCGCTCTCCTCCGCGCATCCGGCCGAGCGCACGAAGGCGATCGAGCGCGCGAAGCGGGTCATCGACCTCGCCTACGCGCTGGACACCCGGATCGTGGTCTTCTGGCAGGGCGGCGAGAAGTACGACGACCTCACCTCGATCGACCTGCCGAGCGCCATCCGGTGGTATGCGGAGTCGGTCAACGCGATCTGCCGGTACGACCGCGAGGCGCACGACGATCGCGTGGTGCTGGCCGCGGAGGCCAAGCCCAACGAGCCGGGCCGGCACATGCTCTTCCAGACCGACGCGGACTTCCTGGCGCTGCGGCCGCTGCTGGAGCGGCCGGACAAGTTCAAGCTGAACCCCGAGACCGGCCACGCGGAGCTGGTGGGGCTCGACCCCGTCCAGGCCCTGGCCTTCATCCTGGCGCACGACGCGCTGGGCCACTACCACATCAACAAGCAGTTCGGGACCAAGTTCGACACCGACGACCAGGTGGACGTGGACAAGACGCGGCTCTACATCCTCAAGCTCCTCATGGATGCGGGGTTCGACGGGTGGGTGGGCCACGACATCCAGCCCCGGCACAACTACAACGCCGCGGATGCGGTGGGCGTGATCCGGGAATCCGTGGCCAACGCACGGATCATGGAGCGGCTGGTCGCGTCCCTGGACTGGGGCCGGATCGCCCGGTTCGAGCTGGAGGGGCGGTACCTCGAGTCCAAGCAGTACCTCGACCGCGCGCTGCGCCGCGCGGCCTGATCCCCCGGGGCCGCGCCGCCGGCGCCCCGTGACCCCCGTCCTCCCGTCCCTGCTGCTCCTCCTGGCCGTGCCCGCCGCGGGCCGGTCCGCGCCCATGCGGTTCGGCGGGTGGATGGACGTCTACCCGCAGGTCGCGCAGGTGGAGGCGCATCCGGAGCTGTTCGACTCGATCTCGCTGGGGATGTTCGGGATCCGGAAGGACGGCAGCCTCGAGCGCAACGTCCACGTCCCGGACCGCAGCGGCACGGTGGCGTGGGCCCGGCGGCACGGGATCCAGGTGTACCTGACGATCGGCGGCGCGAAGGGCGACCTGCCGGACGGGATCACGGGCGAGGCCGGGGCCCGGTGCGTCGCGGCGCTCGCGGCGCTGTGCGGGCCCGGCGGCTACGACGGGGTGGACGTGGACATCGAGGAGCTGCCGCCCGCCGCGCGCGCCCCGTACACCGCCTTCGTGGTCCGGCTGCGCGACGCGCTCAAGGCCCTGGCGCCGCCGCGCCGGCTGTCCATCACCGTCCAGTGCTTCCAGAACGCGAAGGAGGAGCAGGGGTCGTTCCTCGACTACGCCGCGCTGGCGGCGATCGGCGACGAGGTGCGCGTGATGCACTACACCTGCCCGTGGGGCGAGCCCGGGCCGATCATGCCCCGCCGGGAGTTCGCGGAGAGCGTGGCCTTCGCCCGCTCCCGGATCCCCGCGGCGAAGTACGTCGCGGCCGTGCCGTGGTACGGCGACGACTGGGACGTCAAGGCGGAAAACTCCGAGGACATCCTGTGGCGGATGACCGAGGCGGAGACCGGGCTCATCGGCCCGGGGGAGATGCCGGCCCGGTTCGGGGGCGCGCTGGCCTGGCAGGAGCCCGCGGGCGAGCTGTCGTTCAGCTACACCCTGGAGGGGAAGGTCCACGCGGTGTGGATGCCCGATGCGCGGACGTTTGCGTGGATGGTGGACGAGGTGAAGCGGGCCGGGGCGGCGGGAATCTACGCGTACCAGCTCGAGTTCGCGGATCCCTCGTTTATGGACGTGGTGCGGCGGAAGGTCCTGAAGTAGGCCGGCAGTCGGCCCGGGTTACTTCGAGGCGGGAGCGGAGGCGGGCGCCGGGGCGGCGGCCGGGGCCGCCGCAGGTGCGGCAGCCGGAGC
>CAYNUZ010000270.1:0-3390 GCA_964400385.1 uncultured bacterium
GACCATCAACGGTGGGCCGGTAGGCCCGGGCCGGATGGGCGGCCTCCCGGGGCGGGGTCGACGCCACCCGGCCCAGCCGGTCGTGGCCGGCCAGCGCCAGCCGGACGGGCGCCTGCACCCGCGCCGGATCGAACCGGTCCACGAGGTGCGCGCGCAGGCCGAACCGCGCGCGCAGGGCGGTGACGAGAGACTCGGCGCACCCCCGCACCACCGCCGCATCATCCGCGGCGATCAGGATCGCCGCCCCGGGGCGGAGCCGCAAAGCCCCGGCGCGCCCGGTCACCCGCTTGGGGCGCGGCAGGAGCGCGCGGATCACGTGAGCCGCAGGTCTCCCAGCGGCAACCACCCGGCCGCGTCGGCGCCTTCGGAGGCGAACCGCACGACGGGCTTGCGCGAGCCCGGGTCCACCAGCCCCGCGAAGACCTGCGCCCGGCCGGCCGACAGCGCGCGGGGCACCGTGACCGTGCGGTCCAGGATCGCGTCGCCGGGCAGCCAGGTCCGGGCATCGTCCCGGAGCGGCACCACCGCCTCGCCCCGGCCGCGCACGAGCCGGAGCGCCGGGACGACCCTGCGGTACAGCGGCGCCACGCCGGTGTTCTCGATCCACCACGCGGTCGGCAGGGGGCCGCCCCGCTTCGCCGTCTCGCCCCACTTCACCTGCCGCAGCACCAGCCGGTACCCGATCCGGTCGCAGAACTCCGCCAGCGGCTGGAGGTACTCCCGCGGGATCAGGTTGGACTTGGGCATGAAGACCGAGACGTGGAACTTGTACCCCTGCCGCAAAACCAGGTCGAGGTCGCCCGGCTCGGTGAACCAGGTCTGGAACCACGTGAGCGGCGTGGCGCAGGACTCGAACACCACCGGCCGGGTCCGCCAGACGTCCGTGGCCTTCGCCGCGTGCACCTGCTGGGGATACGCCTCGTAGGTGTGGTTCCAGCCCAGGTGCGACGGCACGTTCCCGCCCCCCCGCCGCCGCAAATCGCCGTAGCAGTCGCACCGCCAGCCGGTGCCGCGCCGCACGCCCGCGGCGAACTGCAGCCCGTCGGTGTTCGCCAGCACGATGGTCTTCGTGTGGACCTTCATGTACAGGTTGATGAACCGGTCCACGGTCCTGGGCTTCGGGTTGCCCGCCCCCTCGCCCCACGGCCCGATGAACGCGATGTCCACCGACTCGAGGTCGGGATGGCCGTCGAACCGCCGGGCGAACGCCGCGATCACCCGGCCCCACCGGTCGAAGTACTCGGGGCTGTCGTAGTCCGGCTCCAGGAAGGCCTTCTCCGGCCCGTGCTCCCGGCTCGGGGTCGCGCGGTACCGCGCCCGGTACCAGCCGGGGAGCTGCGGCTGGCCGTGCGCCCCGAAGGGCATCAGCCGCACCTGGACCGACTGGCCGCGGGCGCGGGCCATCGCCAGCGCGCCCTCGATCATCGAGAAGTCGAGCCGCCCGGGCGCCGGCTCCAGCACGTCCCAGAACCACCGGCAGTACGAGACCGTGGAAGGCAGGTACCCGGCCGCGACGTCCGTCCTCGGCAAAGGGAACGTGAGCGGCCCCTCTTCCGACCAGCCCGTGCCCTCATTGAGCGGATCGCCGTTGAACCGCTGGAAGGTGGCGCAGCCCTTGCCGGGGTTGGAGAGGAGCGGCACGGTCATCTCGCGCGGACGGGCCTTGGCGAACACCACTTCGCGTTTCACGCCCCCCAGCATCGCACGGCTCCGCGCGGCCGCCAAGCCGGCTCAGTCCGCAGGGCGGCTCCCGGGGAGCAGGCGCTCCCACTTGATCACCCGCTCCCGGCGCACCTCTTCCTCCAGGTGCCGGCGGCGCGCCGCCAGGAGGTCCCGGAGCGTGATGAACCCGCGCAGCTTCCGGGAGCCGGCGTGGTCCACCACCGGCAGCCGGGTCACGCCGGCCCCCGACATGGTCAGCGCCACCGTCCGCAGGGTCTCGCCCGCCACCGCCACGGGCCCCGGCGCGGCGCGACCCCCGTGCTCGGGCCGCATGACCTCCCGCGCGAACAGGATCTCCAGCGGATCCACGGCGTACTCCCGCGTCAGGTGGAATCCCCGGCGCTCGATCCGCTCGGTCAGGATGGATCGCCGGAGCCCCACGGTGGTGACCGCGTACGCCGCGGTGACCGCCAGGAAGAGGGGCAGCAGCAGCCCCTGGTCGTGCGTCAGCTCCAGCGCGAAGACCACCGCCGTGAACGGGACCCGCATGGTGCCGCCGAGCATCCCGCCCATCGCCACCAGCGGCCAGACCCCCGCGCCCGCCGCCGGCAGCCACGGCCCCGCCACCGCGCCCAGCACGCCGCCCAGCATGAGCAGCGGCGCGAGCACGCCGCCCGAGGTGCCCGACCCCAGCGAGATGGACCAGATCGCCCACTTGACCGCGCCCAGTTTCGCCGCCGCCGGGCCGGTGCGGACGCCCCCCAGCAGCTCCGCGATCACGTCGTACCCCACGCCCAGCGCCGCCGGATCGAGCAGGCCGCCGATCCCGATCACCAGCCCGCCGAGGGCGGGCCACCACATCCAGTGGATCGGCAGCTTCGCGAAGAGGTCCTCGCTCGCGTACACCGATTTCGTGAGGAGGACCGAGACCCCGCCCGCGAGCAGCCCCACCCCAACCGCCGCGAGCAGGATCGCCCCGGTCCAGTCGCCGTGGACCGGCAGGTGGAAGAGCGGGCCGGCACCGAGCAGCGGCCGCCGGAGCCAGGCCGCGGTGGCGCTCGCGAGCGCCACCGGGATGAAGCTGCGCGGCTTCCACTCGAAGAGGAGCAGCTCCACGGCCAGCAGCGCCGCGGCGATCGGGGTGTCGAAGGTGGCGGACATCCCGCCCGCCGCCCCGGCGACCAGCAGCGTCTTGCGCTCCGCGGCCGTAAGGTGGAAGCTCTGGGCGATCAGCGACCCCACCGCGCCGCCGGTCATGATGATCGGCCCCTCCGCGCCGAACGGGCCGCCGGTGCCGATCGAGACCGCGGCGGAGAGCGGCTTGAGAAAGGCCACCTTCGGCTCCACCCGGCTGCCGTTGATGAGGATCGCCTCGATCGCCTCGGGGATCCCGTGCCCGCGGATCTTCTCCGAGCCGTACCGGGCCATGAAGCCGATCACCAGCGCGCCGGCCACCGGCACGAGCAGGGCCAGGGCCCCGTGCGCGGCCGGCCCGGGCGAGACCAGCTCCGTGGACCAGCGGTGGTACCACGCCAGGTTGGTGAACAGCCCGATCAGGCCCAGCAGCGCGCGCGCAACCAGGGCGCACACCATGCCCGCCAGCACAGCCAGCGCGGCGATCGGCACGACCCGCCGGGTGACCGTGAAGTCGCCGAGCCGGTGGGTCGCCGTCACGCCGCCGCCTCCGCGTGGCCCGCGAGGTCCCGGAGCAGGTGCTCGAGCGCGGCC
>CAYNUZ010000271.1:0-3388 GCA_964400385.1 uncultured bacterium
GGCCGCCCCCGCGGGCGTCGGCACCGGATGATCAGCGAGTGCCGCCGCGAGGACCCGGCGGAGGGCGGCGGGGCGGTGCTCGCGACCGCCGGGATACGGGGCGGCGGTGAGGAAGTTGGCGAACACCAGCGCGGCCCAGCACGCGAGCAGCGGGCGCCGCCACCCCCGGTCCGCACCCGGCCCGGGGGCGCCGGAGGCAGGACCCGCGCCCGTCTCCCCCGGCCGGCCGAAGCGCCTTGGCATGCGCCAATACCATAACATCCGCGCGCACGCCCGCCTCCCCGGGAACCGCTAAAATGGTCGCCATTCCCATGACCGACCTCGCCGACCTCATCGCCGCCCGTGCCCAGAAGCTGGACCGGGTCCGCGCCCGCGGCGTCACGGCGTACCCCCACCGGTTCCCCCACACCCACCGGATCGGGGGCCTCCTCGCGGAGTACGCCTCCGCGACCGAGGTCGAGTCGGCCGTGGACGTCGCCGTGTGCGGCCGCATCGTCGCGTGGCGCGACCACGGGAAGAGCGCCTTTGCCCACCTCGAGGATGCGACGGGCCGGATCCAGGCGTATTTCAAGCGCGACGTCCTGGGCGATCCCGCCTGGGAGGCGCTCAAGGACCTGGACGTGGGCGACTTTGCCGGGGTCCAGGGCCGGGTCTTCCGGACGCGCACGGGCGAGCTGACCGTCCGGGCCTCGGCCTGCGCCATGCTGGCCAAGGCCCTGCGGCCCCCCCCGGAGAAATGGCACGGCCTCAAGGACGTGGACACCCGGTACCGGCAGCGGCACGTGGATCTCGCCTCCAGCCCCGAGGTGCGCGCGATCTTCCGGATGCGCGCCCGGGCGGTCCAGCTCATCCGCGAGTTCCTTGACGCGCGCGGCTACCTCGAGGTGGAGACCCCCGTCCTCCAGCCGCTCTACGGCGGGGCCGAGGCGACCCCCTTTACGACCTTCTACGAGAGCCTGAAGACGACGTACTATCTCCGCATCTCCAACGAGCTCTACCTCAAGCGGTGCCTGGCCGGCGGCCTGGACCGGGTCTACGAGTTCTCCAAGGACTTCCGCAACGAGGGGATCGACCGGACGCACCTGCCCGAGTTCACCCTGCTCGAGCTCTACGAGGCGTTCGCGGACTACCACGACATGATGGCGCTGACCGAGGAGCTGTTCCGCCACCTCGTCGTGTCACTGACCGGGAAGACGTCGCTCACCTACCAGGGCCACGCGATGGATTTCGCGGCCCCGTGGCCGCGCCTGCGGTTCGCCGAGGCGCTGGGCGCGAAGCTGGGCTGGGACCCGCTGGAGGCGGGCGATGACCGGCTGCGCGGCGCCGCCCGGGAGGCCGGCGTGCCCGACGCCGACACGCTGACCCGGCCCAAGCTGCTGGACAAGCTCTTCGGGGAGCTGGTCCAGCCGGGCATCTCCGGCCCGGCGTTCGTGCTCGACCACCCGCTGGAACTCTCCCCGCTGGCGAAGACGCACCGCGAGGACCCCCGGCTCGCGGAGCGGTTCGAGCCCATCCTGGCGGGGTCCGAGCTGGGCAACGCCTTCACCGAACTCAACGATCCCGCGGAGCAGCGGCGCCGGTTCGAGGCCCAGCACGTCCTGTCCCAGAAGGGCGACCGGGAAACGCACGCGCTCGACGAGGACTTCCTGGGGGTCCTCGAGGCGGGCATGCCGCCCGCCGGGGGCCTCGGCATCGGCATCGACCGGCTCATGATGATCCTGACCGGCTCGACCGCGATCCGCGAGGTGATCCTCTTCCCCCAGTTGCGGCCCCTGGACCATGCCTGAGCCGGCCCGCCCCCCGGCGGGGTCGGTGCCGCGCGCGTACGAGCGGTTCCTGGCGGGCAAGCTGCTGCTGCGCGCCCACCGGCAGCGGTTCGTCCCCCTCGTGGCGCTCCTGTCCGTCGGCGGCGTGGCGCTCGGCGTGGCGGCCCTGATCATCGTCCTGGCCGTCATGAGCGGGTTCGAGCGGGACCTGCAGGCGAAGATCACCGCGATGAGCGCGCACGTCTGGGTCCAGCCCTTCCCGTCCACCCCCGCGGGCGGCCCCCCCCTGCCCGGCCGGCTGACCGGGCTCCCCGGCGTCGAGGCGGCGGGCGCGTACCTGCCCGCGCAGGCCCTCCTGCAATCGCGCGATGGCGCGACCGGGGCCGTGCTCTTCGGCCTGGACGGGCCGGCGGCCAACCGGGTCGTCCTGATCGCCTCGCACCTCAAGATGGGCCGCCTCCCCGACTTCGACGCCGCCGAGCCGGAGGTGGTCCTGGGGGCGGAGCTCGCGTCCTCGCTCCAGGTGCTGCCGGGCGACCCGCTGGTGCTGGTGACCGCGCGCAGCATCGTGCAGCCGGTCCCGATGCTGGTGCGCGCCCGGGTGGCCGCCATCTTCGAGGTCGGGATGTACGATTACGACGCGCACACCGCCTACCTCCCGCTGGGCGCCCTGCGCAAGCTGGTGGGGGCGGGGCCCGCCGCCGGGGCGATGGTCCGCGTGGCCGACATGTTCCGCGCGGGCGAGACCGCCCGCGCGGCGCAGGCGCTCCTCGGGCCCGGGTATTCCTGCCGCGACTGGCTTATGCTCAACCGCAACCTGTTCTTCGCCATCCGGACCGAGAAGGTCGTGATGTTCCTGATCCTGATGACCATCGTCACCGTGGCCGCCTTCAATATCACGAGCAGCCTGATCATGACCGTGCTCGAGAAGACCCGCGCCATCGGCATCCTCGGCGCCATCGGCGTCCCGCCCCGGCGGATTGCGCGCATCTTCATCACCCAGGGCACGATGATCGGCGCCGCGGGCATCGCGGCCGGCGTGGCGCTGGGGTGCGGACTGTGCGCGGTCATCTCGGTCTATCCGCTCAAGCTCCCCGGCGGCGGGAGCGTCTACTACCTCTCGACCCTGCCCGTCCGCATGAACCTCGCCTTCGATCTCGGCGTCATCCCCGCGGTCGCCCTCGCCCTGTGCGTCCTCGCGGCCGCCTACCCCGCCCGGGTGGCGTCCCGGCTCGACCCGTCGGAGGCGATCCGCCATGAGTGAGCGGGCATTCGCGGTCGAGGCCGCGGGCCTGGCCAAGGACTACGCCGCCGCGGTCCCGGTCGCGGCCGTGCGCAACGTCACCCTGGCCATCCGCCCCGGCGAGCTGGTCGCGCTCGTGGGCCCGTCGGGCGCCGGCAAGAGCACGCTGCTGTCGCTGCTCGGCGGCCTCATGACCCCCACCCGCGGCCGGATCACGGTCAACGGGCGGGAGATCTCGGCGCTGGACGCCGCGCAGCGGGCCCGGGCGCGGTGCGAAGGGATCGGGTTCGTCTTCCAGTTCCACCACCTGCTACCGGAGCTGACCGCGCTCGAAAACGTGGCGCTGCCGGGGATGGTCCTCGCCGGGTATGATGGGCAG
>CAYNUZ010000272.1:0-3378 GCA_964400385.1 uncultured bacterium
TCTGGCCGCTGCACACCTGGTCGCCCGACGGCCACGCCTCGGCGCCCACCGCGGTCTCCATGCTCCACGCGGGCGTGCTGATGAAGCTGGGGGCGTTCGGCATCATCCGGATCGCGGTCGAGATCCTGCCCGGCGGGGCCCACGCGTGGCTCCCGGTCTTCGGCCTGTTCACGCTGGTGAACATCACGTACGGCGCGTTCTCCGCGCTGTCGCAGACCGACCTCAAGTACGTCACCGCCTACTCCTCGGTATCGCACATGGGCGTGGTGATCCTGGGCATCTGCTCGATGAACGACGCGGGGCTGAACGGCGCGGTCCTCCAGATGTTCTCGCACGGGATCATGACGGGCCTCTTCTTCGCGCTGATCGGGTTCACGTACGGGAAGACCCACACGCGGATCATCGCGGAGTACGGCGGGCTGGGGAAGAAGATGCCGGTGCTGGCGACCTTCTTCACGCTGGGCGGGCTGTGCTCGCTGGGGCTGCCGGGCCTGTCGGGCTTCGTCGCGGAGTTCATGGTGTTCGTCGGCGCGTGGCGCTCCACGACGGTCTACCACCTCGGTTCGATGGACATCTCGTGGCACTGGGTCACCGGGGTGGCGGCCATCGGCATCGTGGTGACCGCGGCGTACGTCCTGCGGGTCCTCCAGAAGTGCTTCTGGGGCCCGATCACCAACCACCACTATGACGACATCACCGACGCGAACCCCGTCCAGATCGCGGTGCTGTGCATCCTCTCGTTCGTCATCGTGGTGGTCGGCATGTACCCGGCGCCGCTGGTCACGCTGATCAACGCGGGCGTCGGGCCGGTGCTGGAGCGGCTGGACCACGTGCCCGGTGCCGCGAATGCGGCCGCCGCGGTGGCGGCGGTGGCGAAGGCGGCGGCCCGATGATGACCGCGCTGCCGGCGATGGACTGGTCGGTCTTCCGGGTGGAGGGCCTCCTGCTGGCGTCGCTCGGCCTCATGTTCGTCGTGGACCTCCTGCGGCCCCGCGGCGCGCCGTCGCCGGCCGGCTGGATCCTCTTCGCCGGGGCGGTGGTCTCGCTGTACGCCCTCTTCATGTGGCCGGTGGACGACCAGGCCCTGTGGGGCGGCGGGTACGTGGTGGACGCGCTCTCCCGGTTCTTCAAGATGCTCTTCCTCGTCTCGCTGGCGCTCGTGACCCTGGGGTCGCTCCGGTTCGTGTCGGGCAACGCGTGGGCGGGGGAGTACTACTTCACCCTCGGGTGCTCGACGGTCGGGATGATGCTCCTGGTGGGGGCCGGCGACTTCCTGGCGCTCTTCGTGGCCCTGGAGCTGACCTCGATCAGCCTGTACATCCTGGCTTCGCTGCGGCGGGGCGACCCGCTCTCGCAGGAGGCGGGGCTCAAGTACCTGCTGATCGGCGCGTTCTCCTCGGCCCTCTTCCTCTTCGGGATCTCGCTCCTGTACGCGGCCTGCGGCACGACCGGGCTGGTCGAGCTCAAGGAAGCCGTCCGGGCGCATGCCGCCGACCCGCTGATGCTCTTCGCGCTCGTGCTGATCATCGCGGGCATCGGGTTCAAGATGGCCACCGCGCCCTTCCACATGTGGGCGCCGGACGTCTATCAGGGCGGGCCGACCCCGATGGTGGCGTTCGCCTCGGTCGCTTCGAAGGCGGCCGGGTTCGCGATCCTGCTGCGGGTGATGCTGGGGCCGCTGGCGTCGCTGGCGGCCGACTGGTCCTTCCTCCTCGCGGTCATGGCCGCGCTGACCCTCGTCATCGGCAGCTTCGTGGCGCTGCCGCAGACCAACATCAAGCGGCTGCTGGCGTACTCGTCCATCGCCCAGGCCGGGTACCTGCTCGTCGGGTTCGTGGCCGGGACCGAGCGGGCGGTCAGCTCGGTGCTCCTGTACCTCGCGATCTACGTCTTCACGAACCTGGGCGCCTTCCTCTCGGTGATCATCGTGACGCGGCACACCGGCAGCGAGGAGATCGCCGACCTGGCCGGGCTGTCCCGCCGCTCGCCGCTGCTGGCGCTCGCCTTCATGCTCTCGCTGCTCTCGCTGGCCGGCATCCCGCCGCTGGGCGGATTCGTCGGCAAGCTCTACCTCTTCGCCGCGGCGATGGAGCAGGCCTCGCGCTTCCTCTGGCTCGTGGTGCTGGCGGTCCTGCTCTCGATCGTGTCGCTCTTCTACTACCTGCAGGTCATCCGCCAGATGTATATCGAGCAGCCGAAGGGGCAGGGCCCGATCCCGGTCGGTCCCGCGGCGGGCGCCGCCCTGCTGGTCTGCATCGCGGGCATCCTGGTCACCGGGATCATCCCCGGCGGCCTCATGGTCGGCGGCGCCCAGTGGCTGGACCTCTGGGACCTGACCATCGGCGTCGCCCACCGCCTGCTCGGCCTGTAGGTTCCCTCCGGGCCGCTCCGGCCCGCCGCTCCTCCGTATGATTGAGTGATGACCCGTCCGGCCGATCCGGCCCCGTGGTGGCTGCCGCCGCGCCTCCTGTTTCCCGTCGCGCTGGGCGTGGCGGTCGGCGCGATCGTGATGTTCGTCGCCTCGCACGACGAGTCGGTCGCCGTCGGGGCGGTGTTCTCCCTGGCCCATGAGATGTGGTTCAAGTCGTGGGGCGGGGGGGCACGATTCGCCGCGGCCGGTGCCATCCATGTTCGCGCGATGGCGGCGGCGGCGGGGATCCTGGGGGCGGCACTTCTCGCGGGCCGGGGCCCGCTGGCGTGGCTGGGGTGCCTCGGCCGGCTGTTCTCGGTGGCGCTGGGACTGGGCGTGTTCGCGCCGGTCCTCCTCGCGCTGGCGGTGCTCGGCCTGCTGGCGCCCGGGCCGATCCTCGCGGCCGGGCTGCTGGCTGCCGCCGCAGGATTGATGGCGGAACCTCGACCGGCGCCGACGCCGGGCTGGTGGCCCGCGTGGATCGCCACGGTCATCGGTCTCATGCTCCTCACCGACCTCGCGGCGTGCCTGTGCCCGGAGTGGTTCCTCGACGGGAGGATGTACCACCTCGGGTTGCCCGAGCGGTTCCTGCTGACGCGCAAGTTCCCGGTCATGGCGGGTCATATGCTCACCTTCCTGCCGCTCAATACGGAGATGCTCTACGCCGCCGCGATGGCCTTCGGGGGGGAGGAGGCGGCCAAGGTGCTGAACCTCGGGTTCGGCGTCCTGCTGCTGGCGGCGGTCGCCGGGTTGGCCCGGGAGCTGGCCGGGCGGGACGGGGGGCCGGATGCCGGCGCGCTGGCTGCGCTGTTGCTGTGCACCTTTCCGCTGACGCTCGTGGAGAACGAGATCTCGTTCAGCGACAACCTGCGCGCGACCTGGGAGACGCTGGCGCTGCTGGCCGCGGTGCGGGGCCTCGGCGCCGGGGGGCGCGTCCGCAACCGGTGGCTCGCCGGGTCGGCGGCCTG
>CAYNUZ010000273.1:0-3376 GCA_964400385.1 uncultured bacterium
GCCGCCGCGGGCGCCAGGGTGACCCCCCGCAGCGCCGCAACCGCCTCGCCGGACCGGGCACGCGCCGCGATCAAGGCGCCGATGTCCACCGCCTCCGGGCGCAGCACCAGCGCATGCCGCTCCATCTGCGAGACGTCGAGGACGTCGGTGGCCATGGCCGCCACGCGGTCCATGGCCTCGAGCACGCGTCCCAGGTGCGCCGCCGCGGTCCCGTCGGCCTCGCGGATGCGGTCGAGGGCCAGCTCCGCGAACCCCCGCGCGCCCGCCAGCGGGTTGCGCATGTCCGGCACCAGGTAGTCCGCGAAGAGCTTCTTCACCTCGGAGAGTTCCTCGAGCTCCCGGACCTTCTCATCCAGCGCCCGGGTCGCCCGCCGCACCGCCAGCATCGTCCCGGCGCGCGCCCGCAGCTCGGCCGCCTCGACCGGCTTGGTCACGAAGTCGTTGGCCCCCAGTTCGAGGCCCCGGATGCGGGTGTCCTGGTCGTCCTGCCCCGTCACGAGCACCACGGGCAGAGCGGAGGCCGTGTGCCGGTCCCGGATCCACGCCAGGACCTCCAGCCCCTGGATCCCGGGGAGCCCCAGGTCGAGCAGGACGGCGTCCCAGCCCGGCTCGTCGAGCCGGCGCATCGCCTCCTCCCCCGAGGCGGCCTCCTCGACCTGCACTGCGAGCGGCGTGAGCAGCAGCCGCATCAGCTTGCGCGCCCCCGGATCGTCGTCGACGACCAGGATGCGAGGGGCGGCAGCCGGTGATGCCGTCACCGGCTGCCGGCCCCGAGCGAGTGGGCGGATGCGGGCGCGGGCGCGCATCCGACCAGAACCTTAGGTCGCGCCTCCGCGGTCATCCCGCGGCTCCCGCCCCGACCACCGGCAGGGTGAAGATGAACCGCGTCCCGTGGCCGGGGGCCGAAACCACCCAGATCCGCCCGCCCATCAGCTCGATCAGCCGGCGGCAGATCGCCAGCCCCAGCCCGGTCCCCTCGGCCGCGGCCCGGCCGGCGGCGGTCTGGCGGTACTCCTCGAACAGCGTCGCCTGGTCCGCCGGGCTGATCCCCGCCCCGTGGTCCGCGACCGTCACCAGGACCTCGGCGCCGCGCAGCCCCGCGCTGACCTCGACCGTGGAACCCTCGGGGCTGAACTTGAGGGCGTTGCTCACCAGGTTCAGGACCACCTGCCGGATCCGGTGCGCGTCACCGCGGGCGCGCAGCTCCGCCGGGCCGGTGACGTCGAGCCGGATACGCCGCGCCTGCGCCAGCGGCGCAGCCGCCTGCGCCACCGCCTCGAGCGCCGCGGTCACCGGCACGTCCGCCGGCGCCAGCTCCACCGTGCCCGCCTCCACCTTCGCGAGGTCCAGGATGTCGTTGATGAGCTGCTTGAGGTTGCCCGCCCCGGTCCGGATCTCCTTCACGCAGTCCGCCTGGCCCGGGGTCAGCGTGCCCTCGGCATTCTCCGCGAGGACCTGGGCGAACCCGTTGATCGCGTTGAGGGGGGTCCGCATCTCATGGGAGACGAACCGGACAAACTGCGACTTGCGGCGGGTGGCGTCCTCGACCCGGGCGAAGTGGACCCGGACGAACCACTCGACCAGCACCGCGGCCGCGACCATGATGGCGGTGAGCGCGATGCCCGAGACCACGAGGATCATGTTGAGCTGGCCCAGCGTCTCCTCGACCCGCCCCTGCATCGCCTTGCGGGAGAGGCTGTGCGTGTTCACGATGTCCCCGATCTCCCCGGAGACCCAGTGGACGGCCGCGAGGATCACGAGCGTCAGCAGCCCGAAGAGCCAGCCGACCCGGCGGAGCTTCATCATGAGTTGGGGCCGGCTCTCGAGCGAGAGCGCCGGGTCCTTGCGGATCGCGGCGGGGACGGGCGGGGCGGGCGGCGGCGGAAGGTCCGTCACAGGCCCAGTATCCCACGCGGCTTCCGGGCACGGCCCGGAACGCGCGACCGGCAGGGCGGGGGGCCCTGCCGGTACGGCGTCCTCAGCGGCCGGAAGATTCAGTCGTCGTCGTCGTCCTTGCCCGCCTTGCCCTTGTGCCCCTCGTCCGGGTGCCCCTCGGCGCCGTCCCGCATGTCCTTCCCGCCCCGGCCGCCCCGGCCCTGCCAGCCGCCCTCGCCGCCCATGCGCTTCGCCATCCACAGGACGAACTTGGCCTTCTGCATCGGCGTCAGCACCGCGGCCAGCTCGTCCTGGTGCGCCTGCTGCGCGGCCTGGATCGCCAGGTGTCCCTGCTTGAGCGCGTCCAGCTTGGCGCTGAGGGCCGCGTCGCCGGCCTTGGACTTCACCAGTTCGCGCAGGTCCTTGAGGAGCGCCTCCTGGGCCTCCCACTTCGGCTTCATCGCCGCGCGGTGCGCCTCGTTCAACGCCTTGATCTTCGCCTGCTGGTCTTGGGTCAGGTCCAGCCGCTTTGCCACCCGCTCCGGCATGGCGCCGCCCGGCCCGGGGCCCGCGGCCTCCGGGTCATGGGCCGCCGCGCCTCCGGCCGCCGCCAGGGCCGCCACCATCGCCACCGCCATCCAACGCCGCCTGCTCATCGTGTGCCTCCTTCGTTCGCCGGTCCTGTGAGGGAAAACGGCCCTGGCCCCCGCTTATTGTGGCGCGGGCGCCAGGTTCGCCTGGTCCAGCGCGGCGCGCAGCCCCTCCGCCAGCTTGACCGGGTTGTCCACGCCCCAGAAGTGCAGGAAGAAGAGCCGCGGGGTCTCGGTCAGCATGTGGCTGTGGAGGGCCGTCACCGCGATGCCGTGCTGGGTGAGGGCCTGCACGACCGGGTTGACCTCCGCGGCCAGGAGGACGAAGTCCCCGGTCGTCGCCGCCTTCTTCCCCGTGAGTTCGAGGTTGACCGCCGTGGCGGTGCCCATGCCCGGCGGTACCGGCATCCCGTCCTCGAGGATCGTCTCCGACCGGGGGAACGAGAACCGGATCACCGTGCCCTCGGCCTGCCCCTTGCGGCCCAGCGTGGTCTCGACGGGGATCCAGTCCGGCAGGATCTTCGGCCGGCCGGCCTTCGCCGGGGCCGCGGGCTTGACCGGGATCGAGGTCGCCTTGAGCACGTCGGCGATGGCGCGGGCCAGCGTGACGGCGTCGCCGGAGCCGCCCACGTGCATGTACATCACCCGCGGCTTCTCGCCCACCAGGTGGTTGTGGATTGCCAGCACCTCGAGGCGGTTCGCCACGGCCCGGGCGACGACCGGCCGGACCTCCTCCTCGCGCAGGACGAGGTCGCCCATCAGCATGGCGTGGCCGCCCATGTCCTGGAGCGCGATCCAGGCGGTCAGCGCGAGGGCGGTCTCCACCTTGACCTCGCCCACCTTCACCTTGAGGTCGGTGCGCGGGAACGCGAAGCGGGCCACGTCGCCGGTGACGTTGCCCGGCCGCCCCA
>CAYNUZ010000274.1:0-3358 GCA_964400385.1 uncultured bacterium
TGAGCGGCCACCGCATGCGTGCACGGCATGCCAGTCGAAGGGAGACCCTGAGCGGCCACCGCATGCGTGCACGGCATGCCAGTCGAAGGGAGACCCTGAGCGGCCACCGCATGCGTGCACGGCATGCCAGTCGAAGGGAGACCCTGAGCGGTCACGGCATGCGGCCGCGGCATACCAGTCGAAGGGTCAGGCGGGCTGGATGACCCGCTCGCCCAGGCGCGAGCGGACGAGTTCCTTGACCGCCTGGGCGGTCGGCAGGGTGAGCGCCTCCAGGGCGACGGCCTTGGCGTCGGCGAACGACGTGGCGCGGATGATCCGCTTGGTCTCCGAGAGCGACACCGGGCTGACGCTGAAGGTGTCCAGCCCCAGGCCCAGCAGCAGCACGCCGGCCAGCGGGTCGGCCGCGATCTCGCCGCACACCGTCACCCGGATCCCGCCGGCGTGCGCCATGTCGATCACCGTCCGGATCAGCCGCAGGATCGCCGGGTGGAGCGGCTGGTACAGGTAGTTGACGCTCTGGTTCCCCCGGTCCACCGCGATCGCGTACTGGATGAGGTCGTTGGACCCGATGGAGAAGAACGCGCACTCCTTCACGAGCAGGTCGGCCACCATCGCCGCCGAGGGCGTCTCGATCATGGCGCCCACGGGCACGCGGTCCGCGAATTTCACCCGCTCGGAGCGCAGCTCCGCCTTCGCGTCCTCCACGATCCGCGCCGCCTGCCGGAACTCCTCGACCGAGGAGATCATCGGGAACATGATCTCAACCCGGCCGTGGGCGCTCGCGCGCAGGATCGCCCGCAGTTGCGTCCGGAACAGCTCCGGGTCGGCCAGGCACATCCGGATCCCGCGCAGGCCGAGGAACGGGTTGGTCTCCATGACCGCCGCGGCCTGGCTGATGGCCTTGTCCCCGCCGAGGTCCAGGGTGCGGATCACCACCGGCCGGGGCGCCATCTGCTGGACGATCTTGCGGTACCAGGCGTACTGCTCGTCCTCGTCCGGGTTCTTCTCCCGGTTCAGGAAGAGGAACTCGGTCCGGAAGAGCCCCACGCCCTCCGCCCCGCCGCCCAGCGCCGCCTCCACCTCGATGGGCAGCTCCAGGTTGGCCTGCAGCCCCACGCGGTGCCCGTCGGGGGTCTCGGGCTTGAGCACCGTGAGCTTGCGCAGGTCCTTGCGCCGCTGGTCCGCCACCCGCTGCTGCCGGCGGTAGTGGTTGAGCGTGGCCTCGTCCGGGTCGAGGATCAGCACCCCGTCCCGCGCGTCCACGATCACGGCCCCCGTGCCGACCGCGACGTGCCGCAGCTCCGTGACGGCGACGAGCGCGGGGATCTCCAGCGCCTGCGCCACGATGGCGGTGTGCGACGTCCGGCTGCCCGCGATGGTCGCGAAACCGACCACGGTCTCCCGCGGGATGTCCGCCGTCTCGGCGGGCGTCAGGTCCTCCGCCAGCACGACCACCTTCTCGCGGACCGTCTTGAGGGTCCGGCGTTCCCCCCCGGTGAGGTTGCGCAGGACCTGCCAGCCCACGTCCGCCACGTCGTTGGTGCGCTCGCGCAGGTACTCGTCCCCGAAGCTGGCCACGATGGCGGCGAACTTCTCGACCGTCTTGTAGAAGGCGTACGAGATGTTGCAGGACTCCGCCTTCGCCTGCTCGATCGTGGCGTCCACCAGCATGGGGTCCTTGAGGATCAGCAGGTGCGCGTCGAGGACCGCCACGCTGCTCTTGCCGAGCTTGGCGGCTACCCGCTCCCGGGTGCGCTGGATGCCGGCCGCCGTGACCGCCAGAGCGGCGTGGAACTGCTTCACCTCCCGCTCGTGGTCGGCGGGGGAGACGGTCTGCCGCAGGGGGCAGTGCCGGCCCTCGTGCTCGAGCAGGAAGGCCGGGGCGATGGCCACACCGGGGGCGACGGGAATGCCCTTGAGGATCTTCATCATTCGATCATAGGGACTGGGCGGGGGGAAGGAAAGACGGGACGGATCAGTCGGGCTCGCCGAACCGCTCCCCCACGAACTTCACGATGGCCGCCAGCGCCTCGTCGGCCTTTTCGCCGGCGGTCTCGACCTGGATCCGCGACCCCAGCGGCGCGCCCAGCGACAGCACGCTCAGGATGCTCTTCCCGTTGGATTTCTGGCCGTCGCGCACGATCCAGACCTTGCAGGGATACGCGTCGGCGAGCTGCACGAGGGCCGCGGCGGCCCGCAGGTGCAGCCCGAGCTTGTTCACGATTTCGACCTCACGGGAGGGCATGACGGGTGGCTACGTGTCCAAGTCTAGCACGTCATGCGTGAAGGAGAACGCGAGCGACGCGCCCGGCGCGAGCCGGACCGGGACCAGGAAGTACAGGGCGGTGCTCTGGTACGTCCGCTCGAACCCGCCCTCCGACTGCGAGACGGTCCACACCGGCAGCCGCCACACGCGCGTCGGTTGTGCGAACGCGAACCGCACCGTCGCCCGCTGCCAGCCGTCCACCGCCTCGACCACGGACGCGGTGAACTCGCCTTCCGCGCAGGCGCGCGGATCATCGGGCTTGCTCCCGTCCGCCAGCAGGAACCGGTCCGGCGCGTCGCCGGCGAGCAGCCCGATGTTCCACTCGACGGCGAGGAGCCGGTCCACCGCGCCCACCGCCGTGACGGCATAGGTGACCGTGGTTGCGGCGGGGCCGAATCCGGCCGTCTTCACCAGGCGCGCGTACGGCCGGCCATCGAGGTCAAGCGCCAGCTCGGTGCGCACCTCGGCCCCGCTCCCCGCGACCCGCCGGCCGGACGCCGTGGTCTGCGCCGACCACCCGTCCGGCGGACGCGCAAACCCCGACCGGAACTCGGCGAAGGCGGCCGCGGGCGCCAGCCAGTGGTCGTGCAGGGCGCCCCGGTATACCTGCGTGTCGTACCGCAGGTACCCGTCCAGCCCCGGCTCCTTCACCCGGACGAGGTCGTGGATGGACATCGCCGCCGCCGAGGCCGGATCCGTGGCCGCCCCGGACCGGATGGCCTCGACCAGCTTCGCGTGGTAGGCCTCGGGCCGCCGCGCCAGCGTGTCCAGGACATTCCAGCCCTTGCGCCGGACCTCCCAGGACGTGATGCAGCCGCCCGCGGCGGGCCGCACCAGCGCGGAGTACCGGTCCGTATCCACCACCACCTCCTCCGCCCCGTCCCCGTCCACGTCGGCCGCGGTGAGCTCGATCCAGGGCCCGGTTCCGCGGGCGATCTCGTCCGCCAGCCGCTCGGCCTCGATCAGGTGGTGCCACACCGCGTAGCGCAGGTAGTTGAGGTACAGGCCGCCGAAGACGCCGTGCCAGTAGGGGCAGTTGCACTGGCCGCGCCAGAGCGCCTCCCGGGCGGCGGCGGCCCGCGGGTCGGCCGG
>CAYNUZ010000275.1:0-3353 GCA_964400385.1 uncultured bacterium
CACACCTTCGAACGAGGTGCGCGTTGCACGCCTGCGCCGTGCCGTCCGAGAACGCGCCGACGCAGCAGGCCGCCACGACGCCGGCGGTGTGGACGAACGCGGTCGAGCGCAGCCGCCAGAGCCAGACCACCGGCAGCCCGAGCAGCAGCCAGGCGAGGAACGGGCGCAGCGGGTCACCGGAGAGCTGGTACACCTGGGCCCACAGCCCGATGCCCGCAAGCGGCAGGAGCAGCCAGAGGAGCTGCAAGGCGGCGGCCGTGGCCGGGCGTGCTGCCCCGGCGCGCACGGAGCCCTCGGCAGCCCCGGCGAGCAGGAGGAGGAAGCCGGCCATCTTGGCGGCGGGGGGGATCGCGTCCCAGTTGTACGCCACGAGGAGGATGATGCCGGCGGCGACGCAGACACCGCCGATGGCGGCGAGGAGCGCGAAGGCCCCGAGACCGGGTCGCCCGCGCTCGAAAGCCCGGATCGCATCGGCCTGCCGGCGGTCGATGGCACCGGCCTCACGCCAGACCCGGAGCCGGTCCTCCAGCCAGCGGGACTCGCTGAAGATCAAGGCGCCCGGGTCAGTACGGGATCGTGGTGGCTTGGGGCGAGGGCGCGGACTCGCGCGGGGGCTTCGCGTCGTCCACGCTCTTGACGATGAAGACGTACCGGACGTTGGTGGTCAGGCCCCCGACGATCAGGGTGGTCACGGTCACCGGCTCCTCGTTGTATTTCTTGAACTCCTTCTCCCCTTCCTTGTGCAGGTAGATGTTGTACCCGGCCACGCTGCTGGCCTGCGGCGCGTCCCACTTGAGCAGGGCGTTGGCCTCGCCCGGCTCGGCCGTGACGTACGGCGGGGCCGGCGGCAGCACGCGCGAGGTGGAGGTGGTCCGCAGTTCCCCCACGTCCGCGCCGGGCACGGGCAGGCTCACGAGCGGCCAGATTTCCCAGTTGAGCGCGACCCGGTGGGTCGTGCCCAGGCTGGAGAACGGGGCGAACGCGTAGTCGATCCGCAGCGACTGCCAGCGCACGCCGATCCCCGCCGCGAACCCGACGAGCGACGAGAGGTCCGTCTTGCGCACCGCGTACCCGGCGCGCAGCGCGAAGTACCGGCCGCCCCAGTACTCGGCGCCGAAGGTGGGGTTGAACAGGCTGGCGGGCGCGGGATAGTAGTCGAGGTCCACCGACCCGATCAGCATCCCGTAGTCGCCCTCCAGCCCCTTGTACGCCCCGGCCACCTTGACGAGGAGCGGCAGCGCGTCCTTCTTCTGCTCGAAGGCCGAGACCGTGCCGAGGTTCATGATGGCCGCGCCGATCGTGAGGCCCCGGACCGGCGTGAACAGGGCGCCGCCGTCCAGCGTGCCGCCGGACGAGTTGAAGTCGGAGATCTTCTCGTTGAGGACCTTGAGGCCCGCGCCCACCGTGAGGTCGTCGCGGATGGACCGGGCCCAGCCGGCCCGGAGCAGGAAGCTCGACGCGGTGAAGCTCTTGACGCTGCTGCCCTCGATGGAGCCGACGTCGAGCAGGTTCAGCCCGAGCCCGACGGTGCCCAGGAGCGGGATCACGTGGGCGCCCGCCACCGACCCGAAGTTGATGTCGGCGAGCCAGCGGCTGTACATCATCGACACCTGGCTGTTCTCGAGCAGGCCCAGCCCGGCGGGGTTGTACTCGAGGGCGCCGAGGTCGTCGGCCACCGCGCCGAAGGCGCCGGCCATGCCGGCCGCGCGGGCGGAGAGGCCGATCTTCAGGAATTCCGACTGGGTGGCGCCGACGCCGGCGCCGGCGCGGGAAGCCAGCGCGGCACAGAGGACGAGGACCAGGCCGCTGCGGAGCGAATTCACGGCGGGGTCATTTTATCACGGCCAGTTTGCGCACGTCCGAGCGGCCCAAACCCTCATACAGGACAAGGACGATGCCGCTGGCCACCGGCTGGCCGGCCCGGTTCCGGCCGTTCCACGCGGTTTCGTACACGCCCGCCGCCCGCGGTTCGTCCACCAGGGTGCGGACCAGCTCACCGGTGAGCGTGAGGACCTTCACCGCGACCGGCAGCCCGTCCTGGGCCGCCGTGACCACGAACGTGATCCGGGTTTCCCCGGCCCGGGACAGCCGGAACGGGTTGGGCGCGATGCCGGTGATTCCCGCCTTCCCGGCGAAGATTGTGACCGGGATGCCGGCACTCGTGGTATAGGCGGGTGTCAGGGTGTACGTCTCGTGCGCCGTCGGCGTCACCGTGACGACCGCCGGCCCGAGCGGGGCGTCCCCGCGCAGCCGGACGACCAGGGTGAACTCCCGCGCCTGGCCGGGGGCATAGCAGACCACGGGCAGCGAGTCGTTGAGGTCGTGCAGCTCGGGGGTCACCGATTCGATCGCGGCGCCCGAGCCGCCGATGGCCACGGTCAGCGCGGACTGGCAGACCGCGGTGGCCCCGAGATTGACGGCCCGGACCTTGAGCCGGAAGGACTGGCCCTGGACAAGCTCGGCGGGGCCGGTCGTGGCCAGGCTCAGGATCGCCGGGAACGGGACGGTGTAGACGGCGGAGGAGGTCGTGGAGAGGATCGGCAGGCCCGAATTGTGGTCGCGGCCCGCCGCGGCGCCCTTGATGAGGTCCACCCCCGGCTGGCCGTCCAGGTACTGCCACGCGAACGCGACGGTCTCGCCCGGCGCGATGTCCTTGCCCGCGTTGAGGCAGCCCTGGCCGTACGGCCAGAGCGGGGGGCACCCCTGGTACACGAGCCCGAGGCTCCCCGTCAGGGTCAGCGAGAGCGGCGTGACCCCGTCCGCAGGCACCTGCCCGGTGTTGGTGACGTACAACGTCACGGTCAGCGGCGACTGGTACGTCCCGGTCAGGACCGGCATCGTGTTGAGCGTCGTGACGAGCTTCGCCGGCAGGGCGATCGTGACCCCATCGGAATCCGCCGCGGCCAGGGTGAGCGGGGGCGTGAGCTGGCGGCCGGTGACGGACACCGTGAATGCCTCGAAGCCCGAGGCGGATGCCGCGTACCCCCAGGTGAACACCGCGTGCTGGCCGGGGTCCAGGGTGGCGGTGCACGACGGGGACGGGCCGGACACCAGCGAGACGTACGCGGGATTCGAGAGCGTCACTACGCCGGCGGCCGGGCAGCCCGCCTGGAGGACGTCGGAGGCGGCCACCTGCAGGGCGGTGTCGTTCCCGACGTTCATCACGTCCACGAACATCGAGATGGACTGGCCGACCGTGACGTAGCTGGGGGCCACGTACACGGTGGCGCTCAGGACCGCGTCCCCGCGCGCCGGGCCGGCGATCGCCGCCCAGGCGGCGACCACCGCCAGGCCGCCGCGCGTCAAGGCTGCCGCACCTCGAGGGGCAGGGTCTCGCGCCAGGCCGCGGCCGC
>CAYNUZ010000276.1:0-3337 GCA_964400385.1 uncultured bacterium
CCAGGGGGGGGGGAGCGAGGGGGGGACGTTCCAGGGGCCAAGGGGGGCCAGCGCCGGCAGCGGGTCGGGCAGAAGGTTCCCGTACGCGACAACGGCGAAGGCGTCGGGCGAGAGGGCGGCCACCGTCTCCAGAAAGCCGGGCGCCGAGGGCCGCTCCGGCGGGTCGATGGTCAGGCCGCGCTCCCGCGCCGCGACCGCGACAGGGGGCGCGACGAGGGACGACTGCCCGCGGCCGGCCGGCCGGTCCGGCTGGGCCACGACCGCCACGACGGTGTGGCCGGCCCCGAGGACCGCAGTCAGGCTGGGCAGGGCGAAGGCGGGGGAGCCGAAAAAGACGACCCGCATCAGGCGGGCGGCGGCGGGGGCGCGGGGGCGGCGGCCTTGAGCCGGTACCGGCGCCGCAGCCCCGGCAGCTTGAGCCACATGGCCAGGCGCTTGAGGAAGGGCAGCCGATCGGTGAAGAGGACCCCGTCCAGGTGGTCAATCTCGTGCTGGAGGACCCGGGCGAAGAGGCCGCTGGACTCGTACGCCACCGGGTTGCCCGCGAGGTCCTCGCCCTCCACGCGCGCGTCGAGGGCGCGCCGGATATCCAGCCGCAGGCCGGGGAAGCTGAGGCACCCCTCCTCGTCCGTGAATGCGCCCGCCCGGCGGGTCACGCGCGGATTCACCAGCGCGCGGGCCTCCCCGGGCTTGTCGCCCGCCGAGAGGTCGAACACGATGACCCGCTTGAGCTCGCCCACCTGGTTCGCGGCCAGCCCGATCCCGCGGCGGGCGTGCATCACCGCGATCATGTCCTGCGCCAGCGCCGGCAGGTCCGGATCGCCGGGCCGCACGCGCTGCGCGCGCCGCCGCAGGACGGGATCGCCGAAGTACCGGAGCACGCGCATATCCAGAAGTATACCCGCCGCGCCCGGGAGCCGGGCGTATAATAAGCGCGCCCATGGCGATCCTGCACGAGGCCACGAAGGAAGTGATCTGCAAGCTGGTCTATCACGGGACCGGCATGTGCGGGAAGACCACGAGCCTGATGTACCTCAACCACCACCTGCCGCCGACGCAGCGCGGCAAGTTCATCTCGCTCGAGACGCCGACCGAGCGGACCCTCTACTTCGACTTCCTGCCCGTGATCACCGAGGCGCGGGGGTACAAGTTCCGGTACCTCCTCTTCACCACGCCCGGGCAGGACTACTACGAGGCCAGCCGCAAGCTGGTCCTCAAGGGCGCGGACGGCATCGTCTACGTCGTGGATTCCCAGAAGGACCGCATGAACGAGAACCTCTCGGCCTCGGCCCTGCTGGAAAAGAACCTCACCGAGATGGGGCAGCGCCCCGACCTGCTCCCGATGGTGGTCCAGTACAACAAGCGGGACCTCCCCTCGGCGGTGCCGCTCGACGAGCTGGAGAAGCGGTTCAACGCCCGGCACCTGCTCTCCTTCCCCGCCGTGGCCAAGACCGGCCAGGGCGTGTACGAGACGTTCCTCACGATCGCCAAGATGGCCCTCACCAAGCTCACGTCCGCCGAGGGCGAGTCGCGGATGGGGGACCTCTTCAAGACCACCGTCATCACCACCGACGACGCGCTGCGGTTCCGCACGCAGCTCGGCCGGCTGAACGACGAGGCGGGCGCCACGGGGTCCATGCTGGTGGACGAGAGCAGCAGCCTCATCGCCCACCAGGGCGAGATCCCGGTCAAGGATTTCGAGACGCTCGGGGCCCTGCTGGCGTGCAACTTTACCGCGGCGCAGGAGCTGGCCTTCAACATGTCAGGCCAGGGGTTCACCGGCATCGTGCAGAAGGGGAAGAAGCGAAACCTCCATGCGGTCCGCGTGGACCGGCGGCGCTTCCTGGTGGTCCTGACCGGCCCGGGCGTGGATCCCCGGCGGCTGCGCGACGCCCTCGCCTACGCCCGGGGCACGATCTCGGCCGGCCTGATGCAGGTGGACTCGCTCTCGCCCTCCCGGCTGGCCCGGTTCGGCGAGCTGTTCACCTCGGTGACCCGGCTCGCGGTGTCGGGGATGGCGGGCGCATGAGCACCCCCGCCGCCCAGGCGCCGGGCGCCGACGCCAATTTCGGGTTCCTCCTCTCCCCGCCGCAGCGGCAGCAGGTGGCGCGGCTCCTGGACGGGATGGTGGACGGGCTGGCCTCGAGCAGCGGGGTGCTGACGGACCGCGCGGGGCGGATCGTCGAGATCGCCCGCAAGCCGGTGGGGGTGCAGCTCCCGGCCATCTCGGCGCTGGCCGCCGGGTGCTTTGCCACCACGCACGAGCTGGCGAAGGAGCTGGGCGAGGACGAGTACGCGCTGCTCTTCCAGCACGAAAACGACCAGCAGGTGTACATCTGGCCGGTCGCGGACCGGGCCCTGCTCGTCGTGATGCTGCGCGGCGCGGCGGCCGTCGAGACGCTCGAGGGACGGCTGAACGGCACGATGGGGCAGGAGCTGGCCGGCGTGGTCAGCGCGGCGCGCGAGCCGGTCAAGGCCGTGCCCCCCCCGCGGATCACCCCGCCGGAGCTGCCCGCGGAGCTGCGGCAGCGCACGCGGGCGCTCACGGCGCTCATCATGGACCTCCAGGCGAAGCGCCCCAAGGACTTCACGGCCGAGGTGAACGCCGGGCTCCTGCGTTCCCGCGAGTCGCTCGTGCAGTCGCTTTCGAAGCGGGACTGGCGGAAGGCCTGGGAGATCTGCGAAGGGACGCGGCAGTGGCTGCTGTCCGAGATGCGGCTGTCCACGGCGCAGGACGTCGGCCAGGTCCTCATCCGGCTCTATCGCGACGTGTTCGGCCACCTCCATGCGGCCATCGCGACCGCCGCGTCCGCGGAGCGGGTCAAGATCCTGTACGCGTCGTTCTGGCGCTTCCTCGCCCGCCAGCACCCGACGGTCTTCGTGTCGGAGCGGTTCCTTTCACCGACCGGCGTGGATGTGCCCGGCCTGTGGGAGGCCGCCCGCGTGAAGGTGCCGGACTCGATGGCGCTGGCCGTGGAGTTCGTTCCCGCGATGGACGGCCTGGTCCGCGAGCTGCTCCGCGTGATCTACCTGTCCAAGGGGAAGGAGGGCCGCGACGCCGCGATCGCCGGCGCGTCGGCGATCCTCAAACAGTACAACCTCGAGCTGCTCCCCTACGGGCTCGAATCCACCGCCGGGCGGGAATGGCTCCTGATTCCCGGGGCGGGGCCCGCGGCCTGACCGCTCCCGGAGCCGCGCTCCGCGCGTACCGCCCCGGCGCGGACGACGCCGCGCTCCTCGCCCTCTGGAGCGACGCGCTGGGCGACACCTGGCCCGCGGCTCCTTCTGCCATCCTCGAGCGCGTGCGCACCGGCCGCTGCTGGATCGCCGGGGACGG
>CAYNUZ010000277.1:0-3316 GCA_964400385.1 uncultured bacterium
GTACGCGCGGGCGGAAGCCCTGGCGCCCACGAAGCGGGCCGCGGGCGCGGCGGCCAACCTGCTCGGCCTCCTCGCCCTGCGCACGCGCGATCCCCAGGCCGCGGTGGACCACCTGCGCCGCGCCACGGCCGCCGACCCGGCCAGCAAGTACGCGTGGAACAACCTGGGCGTGGCGCTCATGCGGCTGTACGACGGCGGCACGGGCGGGACCGAGCTGGTCGAGCAGGCCGTGGACGCTTTCCAGCGCGTCGCGGCCCTCGACGCCGCGTACAAGCCGGACAACCTCGCGTGGTCGCGCGGCGTGCTGACGGAACTCGGCGGCCCCGCGCTCTCGGCCACCGCCGCGTCCGGGAGCGGCACGGTGCCCGCCGAGTCCGTCCCGCTCCCGGGGGGCGCGGGACGCGATGCGGCCCCGCCGTCCCCGCCTTGACGGGCGGAACCCCCTCTGGTACGCTCATCCGCAATCTCGTCCCGGACGCCGGGCGGGAGAGGGCAACATGACCTGGAGGGCCTGGAAATTCGTCAGGGGGGACCAGAAGTCGCATGCAAAAGCGTGGGAAAGTTAAATGGTTCAACGACAAGAAGGGGTACGGATTTATCGCGCAGGAAGGCGGCCGTGACGTCTTCGTGCACTTCTCCAACGTCAAGGGCGACGGATACAAGTCACTGGCCGAGGGCCAGGAAGTCGAGTTCGAGATCGTGGACGGCCCGAAGGGTCCGCAGGCCGTCAACGTCATGAAGGTCGCCCCCTAGCGCCCGCGCGCCGGCGACCGACCGCCCGGTTCACCGCCCCGCCTCGTCCTGGAGGCGGGGCGGTTCGTTGTTCCCCCCTGCCCCGCGTCCCCGCCTGTCATATGATATGGACCATCATGTTGGGCTGGCTGAAGGACCTCCTCGACCGCAACCGGCGCGAAATCGCGAAATTACAGCCGGGGGTGGACCGCATCAACGCCCTCGAACCCGCCATGCAGGCCCTGTCCGACGACGGACTGCGCGCCAAGACCGGGGAGTTCAAGGACCGGCTGGGCCGGGGCGAGACGCTGGACGACCTCCTGCCCGAGGCCTTCGCGGTGGTCCGGGAGGCCGCCCGGCGGACGATCGGCCAGCGCCATTTCGACGTCCAGCTCATGGGCGGCATGGTGCTGCACCAGGGCAAGATCGCGGAGATGCGCACCGGCGAGGGCAAGACCCTGGTCGCGACCCTGCCCGCCTACCTCAATGCCCTGACCGGCCGGGGCGTCCACCTGGTGACCGTGAACCCGTACCTCGCCGAGCGCGACAGCCGCGGCAAGGGCTCGTTCAAGGGCATGGGGAACATTTACGAGTTCCTCGGGCTCACCGTCGGCTGCATCCTGCACGAGCTGAACACCACGCAGCGCCGCGAGGCGTACGCCGCCGACATCACCTACGGGACCAACAACGAGTTCGGGTTCGACTACCTGCGCGACAACATGGCCATGGCGCGCGAGTACATGGTCCAGCGGGGCCATGCCTTCGCCATCGTGGACGAGGTGGACTCCATCCTCGTGGACGAGGCCCGCACGCCGCTGATCATTTCCGGCCCCGCCGAGGAGACCACCGAGCACTACTACCGGATCAACCGGATCATCCCCCGCCTCAAGAAGGAGCAGGATTTCACGATCGACGAGAAGCACAAGAATGTGACCCTCACCGAGGAGGGGGTCTCGGCCGTCGAGAAGCTCCTCGGGCTCGAGAACCTCTACGACGAGCACAACATCGAGCTGCTCCACCACGTCGTGCAGGGCCTGCGGGCCCATACCCTCTTCCGCAGGGAGGTGGATTACATCATCAAGGAGGGCAAGGTCGTGATCGTGGACGAGTTCACGGGGCGCCTGATGCCCGGCCGCCGCTGGTCCGACGGCCTGCACCAGGCCATCGAGGCCAAGGAGGAGGTCGAGATCGAGGAGGAGAACCAGACGGTCGCCACGATCACGCTCCAGAACTACTTCCGCATGTTCGGCAAGCTGGCGGGGATGACGGGCACGGCCCGCACCGAGGCCCAGGAGCTCATGGAGATCTACAAGCTGGACGTGATCACGGTGCCCACGCACCGGCCCATGATCCGGCGGGACGAGGCCGACCAGGTGTTCCGGACCGAGCGGGAGAAGGACGAGGCGATCATCGAGGACATCGCGGGGTGCTTCGACCGCGGCCAGCCGGTGCTGGTGGGCACCACCTCCATCGAGAAGAACGAGAAGCTGGACGGCCTCCTCAAGCGGCGCGGGATCCCCCACCAGGTCCTGAACGCCAAGCAGCACGAGCGCGAGGCCGCCATCATCGCGGGCGCGGGGCAGGCCCGGGCGGTGACCATCGCCACCAACATCGCGGGCCGCGGCACCGACATCGTGCTGGGCGAGGGGGTGGCCGCGCTGGGCGGCCTGTACGTCCTGGGGACCGAGCGCAACGAGTCGCGCCGGATCGACAACCAGCTGCGCGGCCGGTCGGGCCGGCAGGGCGACCCGGGGGCGTCCCGGTTCTACCTGTCGCTCGAGGACGACCTGCTGCGCCTGTTCGGGTCCGACAACCTCCAGAACTGGATGGGCAAGCTCGGGATGCAGGAGGGCGAGGTGATCGAGCACCCCTGGGTCACCAAGGCCATCGAGCGCGCGCAGAAGGCCGTCGAGGCGCGCAACTTCGAGATGCGCAAGCACCTGCTCGAGTACGACGACGTGATGAACAAGCAGCGCGAGGTCATCTACACCCAGCGCCGCGCGATCCTGGAGGGCGAGGACCTCTCGGGCCTCATGCTCGAGCACGTGGACGAGCTGGTGGACCAGGCGATCGAGACCTACTTCCCGGAGAAGGCCTCCCCCGAGGAGGGCGCCGCGGGCCGCCTGTCCGGCTGGCTCCGGACGATCTTCGCGCTCGCCATCCCCCCGGCGGAGCTCGAGGGCCGGGTCCAGCGCGACCTGGCCGTCCTGCTCAAGACCCGCCTCCACGAGATGTACCACGCGCGCGAGCAGGCCTTCGGCGCCGAGCTGGTGCGCCGGATGGAGCGCGAGGTGACGCTCAACATCATCGATGTCGAGTGGAAGAACCACCTGTACAACATGGACCGCCTGAAGGAGGGCATCGGGCTCGCGGCGTACGGCCAGAAGGACCCGCTGGTGGAGTACAAGCGCGAGGGCTTCCAGATGTTCTCGGCGATGGACTTCGCGATCAAGCAGAAGACCCTCGAGGTGCTCTTCCATATCAAGGCCGTCCACGCGCCCGAGGAGGCGCGCAAGCCCTTCGCGTACGAGGGCCGCGAGGAGCGGCCCGCGATCGCGCCGCCGCCCCGGCCGGCGGCCCCGGC
>CAYNUZ010000278.1:0-3305 GCA_964400385.1 uncultured bacterium
GCCGTCGGCCCGCACCCGGGCGGTCATCGCGGCGAGCTGCGGCGCGCCGGGAAGCGTGATCTTCGAGACCGTCCCCTGCGTCCACCCGTCGTGCCAGCCGAGCTTCGCGCTGCGGTCCTTCTTCTTGACGGCCTCCTGCCGGGAATCCCGGTTGCGGGCCCCCAGCCCCTTCACGTTGGCCACATAGAGCGTGCGGCCGTCCAGCGCCAGCGCGCCGGGGTACCAGCCCACCGGGATGAACCCCCGGACGGAGGACGGCACCGCGGGGTCGCTGGAGAGGGCGACCACGCCGACGGCATTGTTCCCCCCGTTGGCGACGTACAGCGTGGCGCGGTCGGGCGAGACCGCCACCGCGTTGCTCGCGCTGCCGTAGGGGAGCGAGGGATCGGGCCGGGTCGGGATGGACTCCACGACCTTCCCCGTGGAGGTGTCGATCACCTCCACGCGGTCGGCGTTGGCGCACGCCGCGTACAGCCGGGCGCCGTCCATGGACAGGGCCAGGTCGGCGGGATGAAGCCCGGTCTCGATCTGCGCGGTTTCGCGGCGCCGCACCAGGTCCACCACGCTGATCGTGCCGCTGGCCGCCACGCCCCGGGCGTCCACCAGCACGTCGGTGCCGTCGGACTTGGCGGTGGTCTCGCCCGGCTTCGGCCGCCGGCCTCCCCAGTTCGAGACCCAGGCGTGCCGTCCGTCCACCGCCACCTCGACGTCGTACGGCGCCACGCCCACGGGGATCTCGGCGGTGACCTTGCCGGCCTCGAGGTCCACGACCGCGAGCGTGTTGTTGACCGAGAGGCAGACCCACGCCGTTTTGCTGTCCGCGGAGACCGCGATCCCGCACGGGTACGACGCGCCCTTGCCGTCCGGCCCGGGCAGGGTGATGTACCGGCCGTACCCCACGGTGCCGTCGGGCTTGACCAGCCCCTCGAGCAGGGTGTCCTGCGAGGTGGTGGCGAAGACCTTCGCGCCGTCGGGCGTCACCGCGATGCCGTGCTGCGACCCGCCGTTGTCGCCGAACCAGAGGGTGTCGCGCACCTTCCACGTGGCCGCATCCACGATCCGCACCGCCCACTCGTCCTTCACGTAGAGCGTCGCCCGGTCGGGCGAGAGCACGAGGTCGAGCTGGCGGCTGCCGAACACGAGCGAGGTCCCGGCCGGGTGCAGGAGCTGGCGGGTGGTGACGACCGTGCCGCCGTCGCGGCCCGGCCCGGGCGTGGCGTGGTCGGGGCCGGCGGCCGCGGCGAGCCCGGCCAGGAGGAGGAGCGCGGCGGCGGGACGCATGGGCATCATGATAGGGGAACGGTTCCACCGGGGTATACTTCAGGCCATGGCGGCCGACGCGCACCAGGTCCGGGAATGGACGCACCACTGGCAGGACGAGGCCGATGCGGCCTTCCTGTACCGCGCGCTGGCCGCGGTCTGCCCCAACCCGCAGGCGGCGGAGGTCTACCGGAAGCTGGCGGACGTGGAGGAGCGGCACACCGGCATCTGGGCGGGGGTCCTCCGGGAGCACGGGATCGAGGCGGCCGCCCCCCGGCCCACCGCCCGCGCCCGGGTCATGGCGTGGCTGGCGGGCCGGTTCGGGCCGGAGATCCTCCTCGGCACGCTCCTCAAGGAGGAGGGCCGCGAGGTCAAGGGGTACCTCCACCTGCATCGCGAGTCCGCCGCGGGCAGCGCCAAGGACGCCGCGCTCCTGCTCGCCAAGGAATCCGCCGACCATGCGCTCTCGCTCCAGGCGCTGACGGGCGGGCCGGGAAGCGAGCCGTGGCACCGCATCGCCTCGGGCGGCTTCCTGCGCAACGTGGTCTACGGGTTCAACGACGGGCTGACCGCGAACTTCGGGCTGGTGGCGGGCGTGATCGGCGCGCAGGTGGCGCCGCACGTCGTCGTCGTTTCCGGGGTCGCGGGCCTGATCGCCGACGCGCTGTCCATGGGCTCGTCCGGGTACCTGGCCGCCAAGTCCGAGCAGGAGGTCTACGACCACGAGATCGCGATGGAGCGGGACGAGATCCAGCTCATGCCGGACCTCGAGGAGGAGGAGCTCGCCCTCCTCTACGAGGCCAAGGGCGTGGAGCGGGAGCGGGCCCGGTCCATGGCGCGGGACCTGCGCACCGACCCGGAGCGGATGCTGGCCGAGAAGGTGAAGGCGGAACTCAACATCGGCGCGGCGCACTCCACGCCGCTCAAGGAGGGCTGGGTCACCGGGCTGGCCACCGCGGTGGGCGCGCTGATCCCGGTGGCGCCGTTCGTCCTGCTGCCCGGCCCCGCGGCCATCTGGACCTCCTTCACGGTCGCGATGCTCTCCCACTTCGGGGTCGGGGCCGCGCGCAGCGTCTTCACCGGCCGCGGGGTGTTCCGCAGCGGGCTGGACATGTTCGTGGTCGGGCTGGGCGTGGCGGCGGTGGGGTACTTCGCGGGCGACCTGGTCGCCCGCGCGCTCTAGTCCAGGGTCAGCCGGGCCGGCGCGGCCAGGCGCGGCCGGCGATGCCGCCCGCGGGCGTTTCCCAGACCGCCAGCACCGGGCCGCGGCCGTCGGGCGGCGAGGCCAGCGCGGGGTAGGCGCCCGGCCCCAGGCTCTGCGATTCGTCGTGCGACGGGCTCAGCAGCCGCAGGTCCCCGTCGCGGTTGAAGATCAGGAACTCGCCTCCGCGGCCCAGCGCCACCGCCGGCTGCTTGCCCTCGCCCAGCGACGCCTCGCGCATCCGGGGCGAGTTGCGGTACACCCGCTCCTTGCGCGGCCAGACGGTGACCACCTGGTCGAGCGAGGTGGCCGCCACCCACGGGCCGGCCATCGGGCAGCCGTCGAGCTTCCACGTGCCCTCGCCCAGCTTGCGGCCCCGGTCGAAGGTCCGCCCGCCGTCGCGCGAGACCGCGAGGTAGAGGTCGCGCGATCCGTCCACCCAGTTCCGCCACGCGGCGAGGAAGTGGCCGCCCGCGTCCGCGGTCACGAACGGGTGGCAGCACTCGCAGATGTGCCCGTCCGGCGAGGTGTAGGCATCGCGGTTCTCCGACCAGAGCGTGGCGCCGGGCAGGAGGCGCGCGCCGGCGAGCGCCTGCCCCTTCCCGTTGCGGTGGTCCAGCCAGACGGCCAGCATGGTGCCGTCGGGCGCGGCCGCGACGGCGTGGAGCCCCTCTTCGGCCGACTTGGGCGCGTCGTTCACCGTCACGGGCCCGGTCCAGGTCGCGCCGGCGGTCGTGGAGGTCCATGCGGACAGTTCGCCGGTCGCGTGGCTGCACGCCAGCACCGCGATCCGGCCGCGCGCCACCGCCACCTGCGGCCCGCGGCGCATGCCCAGCGCCAGCCC
>CAYNUZ010000279.1:0-3272 GCA_964400385.1 uncultured bacterium
CCGGCGGAGGTCCACACCCGCGCGCCGCGCGAGCTGCCGCTGGTGACCGGCGGCGCGGACCCGGTGGGCGACGGCGTCCTGGCGGTCTCGCCGACCGCCCGGCTGGTCGCGTGCCAGCTCGCGCCGTGGACCTTCGGGTACGAGAAGAACTACGGCCTCAAGCGGACCTTCCGGCGGACGTCCTTCCTGCTCAACCGGATCGCCGCGAACCTCGGCGCCGGCGGCGCCACGCCGCTGCTGGGCCGGTTCCATGCGCCGGTGGGCCCGAAGGAACAGCGCTGGCTCGACGGCCTCTACCTCGACCGCCCCGAGGAGTGGGACGACCCCTACCGGTTCTTCCGGTGGTGACCCGCGGCGGAAGCGGAAGGGGACAGTTAGAGCAGGAGGGGACAGTTATGATATTATGATATTCTCGCCTTTGAGAATATCATAACTGTCCCCTCTTCTGATCCAGCAGCACCGCGACGGTCATGTCGGAGGTGACATTGACCGCGGCGCGCATGCGGCCCAGGATCCAGTCCACCGGGAGGACCAGCGGGATCACCAGCGCGGTGGCGGCCTCGGGCAGCCCCGCGGCGCCCAGCACCAGCGGCAGCGTGATGAGGCCGGCCTCCGGCACGCCGGCGATCCCGATCCCCGCCATCACCGCGGCCAGCGCCACCGCCAGCTCGGTCCCCAGGGTCAGCGGCAGCCCGAAGGCCTGGAGCATGAAGATCGCGGCCGCCGCCTCGTAAAGGATGATCCCGTCATGGTTGAGGTTGGTGCCCACGCACGCGGCCAGCCGGGCGGAGGCCGGCGACACCTTGAGCTTCTCGTCGAGGCACTTGAGGGTCACCGGCAGCGTCGCCAGGCTGCTGCTGCATGACAGCGCGGTGACGATCGCGTCCGACGCCCCCCGGAAGAACCGCGCCGGCGACATCCCGCCGGCCACACTCAGCAGCAGGCTGTACCACCCCACGGCATGCAGCACCAGCCCGAGCGCCATCGTGCCGAGGAAGATCCCCAGGATCCCGAAGACGCCCGCCCCGGACGAGCCCACCACTGACGCCACGACCCCGAAGACCGCGAACGGCACCAGCTCGATCGCCCACCCCAGCACGTGCGAGAGCGTCCGGTAGCCGGTGGCGATGCCCGCCTCGATCGTGCGCAGGTCGGCCAGGTGGTCCTTCTCGCCCCGGTCCTTGATCGCCCGCAGCGCCGCCCCGATCAGGATGGACAGCAGGATGATGCTGATCACGCTGTTCTCGCGGAATGGGTCCACGATATTGCCGGGCACGAACTTCGAGAGGTTCGCGAGCAGGCCGAGGGACGCTGCGGGGGGCGGAACAGCCGTCGTCGCGGGCGCCCCCGCGGCCGCCAGGTTCCCGCGGATCGCCTCGATCTGCCCCTGCCACCGCTCGCCGCCCCGGACCACGTGCGCGACCCCCAGCCCGATGACGAGCGCGACGCCCGCATTCATGGCGCTGATCCCCAGTAGCCGCATCCCCTGCCGGACCGGGATGCGGGTGCGCAGCAGGGCGTCGAGCACCGCCAGCGCGATCAGCGGCGTGGCCAGGGTCTTGAGCAGCCGGATCACCAGCATCCCGGCCTCCCCCAGCGGCGCGGTCCGCGTCCCCGCCAGCAGCCCCAACAGGACCCCCGAGGCGACGCCCACGAGGATGCGGACGTAGAGCGGACGCCGCGCGGGACCGGCGGGGCGGCTCACTCCGGCCGGGAGGCGCGGACGGTGAGGCCGAGGCGGTGCAGGGCCGCCACCGGGAGCAGCTCCACGGCGTAGTCGAGCGCCACGGACCGCATCTGGACGCCCAGCCCCAGCGTCACCGCGGCCAGGCGGGATGCGGCGCCCGGCCCCAGCGCCCGGGCCCCCGCGCGCAGCGCCAGCGTGTCGGCGTAGGTGAACTCCGCCCCGCCTCCCACCTGGAAGGCCCCCTCGGTCGAACGGGCCTGGGCCTCCGCGAAGACGCCGAGCCGGGTCGCGGCCGGCGCGGCGAGGTAGTCCGGATGGGACGCGCTGTCCAGCAGCCCGATGGACCCGGGCGACTCGGTGAGGTCGAGGCTCCACGCCAGCCCGAACCGCCACACCTGCGGCAGCCGGTTGTTGTCCAGCGGGAACTTCTCCCGGTCGTAGCGGAGGTGCCCGCCCAGGTGCTGGAGCGCGACGCCAGCCAGCAGGTGCGTGGCGGGCCACGCCGCCTGCACCCCGTAGTCGCCCGCAAGCTGGACCGCCGCCACGTCCTCGAGCAGCCGCGAGGAGGTCACGCTCGCCGCGACGCCCGCGCGGAAGGGCACCCCCCACGCCACCGGCGTGCGCCACGCCAGCCCCGCGCGGCCCGTCACGTCCTGCTGCGCGGTCACGGGCGTGAACTTGCCGGTGGGGTCCAGCACCTCCACGGTCCCGCCGTTGTACAGCGCCACGCCGCCCGCCGCCGCGACGGCGTCGCGCAGCGGCGCGCCGCCGAGGGCGCTCAGCCACGTGTCCCCCGCGAACCCGGCGTGGTAGAGCGCCGAGCCCGAAAACGCGGGCTGCTCGGCGAGCCCCGCGGGGTTGTCCCCCAGCGCATCCGCCCGGCCCGGCTCCGCCGAGACCGCCTCCGCCAGCGCCGCGGTGCGGGCGGAGAGCGGCTGGAGGAGCGAGAGCCCGCCTGCGGCGCCAACATCGGCGTGAGCCGGCAGCGCCAGGACGAGGCATCCCACGGCGATGTGGGCCCTGAGCTTGCCCTGAGCGCGGGCCACGGGCCCGCAGCCGAAGGGCGGTCGCGGCACGCAGGCGGGACAAGCCAGTCGAAGGGCCATGCCGGCTATTTCTTGCGCAGGACGACGACCCGCCGCACGACGGACAGCCCGCCGCCGGTGACCCGCACCGCGTACATCCCGGACGCGACGAACTCGCCCGCGGCATTGCGCCCGTCCCAGGTGATGGCCACCAGCTCGTTGCCCCGCGACGGGGCGGTGAACTCCCGCACCAGCTCCCCGCGGGGTGTCAACACCTGGGCGCGCAGGTCCCCCGCCACCCGGGGCAGCGCCGCGATGGTCACCACCTCGCCCCGCGCCAGGTTCAGCAGCCCGCCTTCCGGCCCCCGCACCACGACCTCACCCGGCGAAAGCGGCGGCGGGTCGGGCTCGAACCCGTAGTGCCAGAGCCCGATCGCGCTGATCGCGCCGCCCGTCAGTGTCCCGGCGATCCACGCCGACCCGTCGGGATCCAGCGCGATCCCCGCCCCGCGCGCGCTCGCGGCGCCCGGCGGCCGGTGGGTCACCGGCAGCCCGGGCAC
>CAYNUZ010000280.1:0-3252 GCA_964400385.1 uncultured bacterium
ACGAACGTGCTGGTTTTCGCCGCGGTGGCCTGCCTCGCGGACGACCTCGCGCTGGCGCTGGCGGGACGGTGGCGGGCGCGGGGTCGCGCGCTCTGGTACGCGGTGATCGCCGCCGGGCTGGGGCCCTGGCTGGCGAAGGAGTGGATCCTCACCGGGGATCCGCTGTGGCCGGCGCTCAGCCGGTGGCTGCCCGGCGCGCTCTGGGACGCCCCGTCGCAGCGGTGCATGGGCATCTTCCTCGGGCCCGTTCCGGGCCTGGCCGCGGGGGCGGCCGAGCTCTGGAACGACCTCTTCGTCCAGCACCCGCTCTTCCTGCTGGCTCTCCCCGTGGCGGCGTTCTACGGGATGCGGCTGCCTCCGTCCCTGCGGAAGCTGGCCCTGCTGGCCGGCGTCGGCAGCCTCGTCCTCGTCTGGGGCGTCCACTATGAGGCGTTCCGGCTGCTGCTGCCCGCGTATGCCGTCGGCTGCCTGCTCGTGGCGGCCGCGTGGTCGGAGGCCGCCGTGGCGTGGCCGCGGTGGGGGCGGGTGACCGGCTGGGTCGTGATCGGCGCGTTGGCCTGGGCTCCCGCGGGTCGCGCGTTCACCACGAGCCGGAATGCCGACACCTTCCGGTACCTGCTCGGGGACCTCAATCACGAAGGGTTCATGCGGTCCGGGCTCTCGACCGCGTGGGAGGCCCGGACGCGGCTCGCGGCGCGGGGCGATGTCGGGACGATCCTCCTCGTCAACGACCATGCCCCGTTCGCCTGGCCCGGCCCGGCGGTCGTGGAGCTGGTGCAGGACCGCAAGCCCACCTGGGTGTATACGCGGGAGGCCGCCGACATGGCGCGGCTGCAGGTGCGGCTGCGGCAGGACCGCGTGACGCACCTCGCCTTCAACTTCGTGGGGGAGCTCAACGTCCTGCCCACGTGCGCCGCGTTTCCGTGGAACGAGCGCCAGCTCGGGCTCCTGCACGAGCTGTTGCAGCGGCACGCTGTCCTCGAGGTGCCGCCGGTCCAGTGCGACTCCGCCAACGGGGGGTTCTACATTTACCGGCTCACCCGCGTTGCCGGGCCGCCTGCCGCCAACATCCCGTATCTCCCGGGGATCCAGGAAGTGCTCTGGCGGCTCCAGGACCCGATCCGGCAGCGTGGGGACCGGCGGACCGCCCGGGATGCGGCGGCGCGGGCGGCGCTGGACCACCCGGACGTGGCGGAGTTCAAGATCGCCGCGGCGATGTTGTCGCTGGGAATGGGCGACCTTCCGGAAGGGGCCCGGCACCTCTCCGCCGCCATCGCCTCGGGCGCGATGATGGAGTACGGTCACGGCATCCTGGCCTCGGTCCTGCTCCGGCTGGGCCGGAATGCGGAGGCCCGGCAGGCCGCCATCGCCGGCCGGGGGCGGTACCCCGGGCAGGAAGACGCGCTGGCCAAGCTGGAAGCGGAGGCGGCCCGGCGGCTTCCGGCGGGGCGGTCCGGGGGCCCGGTCCACTGAGGGGGTGGCTCCCGTCGGCGGGGCCCCCCTATATAATGAAAGCCTGAGAGGGGGGCCGAAGCATTCAGCCTGAGGAGGACCGTGTCATGAAGAAGATGTCCCTGGTCGCGCTGTCCGCCATCATCTTGTCCGCCTCCGCGGCCCTGGCCGAGGACTGGACCACGTCGTACGCCTCGCTGGCGCGCACGAGCTACCTGAACGGCGAGGGGATCGCCCCGCCGTTCGCGCTGGCGTGGGAGGCCACGGTGCCGCAGCCGCTGGCGGGCGCACCGCTGGTGGCGATCGGCAAGGCCTTCCTGACCGACAAGCGGCTGGATGTCTGGGCGCTGGACCTGGCCGACGGGCACCCGGTGTGGTCGCACGACGACCCGCGCGCGCCCTCCGAGGTCCGCTGCTACGACGCGATCACCGGGGCCATCAAGTGGACGCAGCAGGTGGACGGCAACCTGATCCACACGCCGCAGATCAGCCAGGTGGCGGTCTACGTCTCGACGTCCGCGGGCAGCGTGTACGCGTTCGACCAGAACGACGGGCACCTGCTGTGGCGCGCGGGGCTGGCGTCGCCGCTGACGCTGCCGGCGGCGGACGCGGCGTTCGTCGTGGTGGGCGCGGGCTCCAGCGTCGTGGCGCTGAACGCCAAGACCGGGGCGCAGGTGTTCACGGTGGACGTCGGCACGCCGCCGTCCACGGTGCCGATCCTCACGGCCGAGGGGATCTACGTGCACCAGGGCGACCGGGTGCTGGCGCTGGACCGGGCGGGCGCGGCGCGCTGGCATGCGACGCTGTCCAAACCGGCCTGGGCCGCGCTGGCGGTGACGAAGGCGGGCGTGCTGGCCGGGTCGGTGGACGGGTCGGTCCAGTTGCTCAGCCGCGAGGACGGGCACCGGCTGTGGGAGACGGTGCTGGCGGGCGTCCCGAACTGCGTCTCGGGTGCGGGCGACGTGGTGTACGTCGGCACGCGGCAGGGAACGCTGGTGGGCCTGAAGCTCGCCGACGGATCCAAGCTGTGGAGCGCGGCGCTGACGCATGGGCAGGTGGACGGCGTGGCGCTGTCGGGCGGCCGGCTGGTCGTGACGTCGGGCACCTGGGTCGGCGCGCTGCTGCCGGCGCCCGAGGCGCCGCAGGGCATGACGCTGCGGCAGGACGGGGCGACGGGGAACCTGGCGTGGACCGCGCCGGCGCCGAACGGCAGCGCGATCTCGGCGTACCGGATCTTCCGGCGCCGCGGTGCGGACTTCACGGCCGTGGGCACCGTGTCCGTCCCGGAGTTCAGCGACCGGCTGCTGCCGGGCGGCGTGGGGTACGAGGTGACGGCGATCGGGGCGAACGGGGCGGAGTCGGCCCGGAGCACCGAGGTGACCACGGCCAACGGCGAGCCGCTGGTGCAGCACCTGGCGGTGGCGCCGCATCCGTTGGACACCCGGCATGACACGCTGACCGTGTCCTTCGACCTGCGCGATGCCGCGGCGGTGACGTGGCGCGTGGTGGACGCGGAGGGGCGGCCGGTGACCACGGACCGGACGGTCCTATTGGCCAAGGGGCCGGCGCAACTGGTGTGGAGCGGACAGGGCTCGACGGGCCAGGTGGCCGAACCGGGCGTGTACCGAGTGAGCCTGACGGCGGTCGCCTCCGGCGAGCGGGATGAGGAGGCGAAAGCCTTCCCGGTGGACTGGGCGGCGGATGCCGGCGCGGGTGGCCCGCTGGCGGGCAATCCGGGCAGTGGCCTGTCAGGTCACGCGGCCGGCGGCCCGGGCGCCGGGGCGGGCGCGGGAGCGCCAG
>CAYNUZ010000281.1:0-3245 GCA_964400385.1 uncultured bacterium
GGTCCTGGCTGTCGCCGAACACCGCCGCGTACCGGGCGGCGGCGGCGTCCAGGTCGCCCTCGCGCTCCTCCACCGCGGCGAGCGCCAGGGCCAGGTCGGACCGCCGCTCCGCGTCGGTGTTGAGCGAGAGCCCCTCGCGATAGGCCGCCTTCGCCTCCTCGCCGTGCCCCTCCAGCTCCAGGATGTGGCCGTACCCGAGGAGGCCGTGCGCCCGGGTCTCGCTCCAGGTCCGGAGCTGGAGCGCCCGCTCGTACGAGCGGCGGGCCCCGCGGAGATCGCCCGCCTGCCGCAACAGGTCGCCGATGTTGAGCATGGCGTTCGCGCGGGTGTCGGGGATGGAGGACAGGGCCAGCGCGGCTTCCTGCGCCACCCGGGCGCCGTTCAGGTCGCCCGTGTGCGCCAGCAGCAGCCCGAGGTTGAGCTGGGCGATCGCCTTGGGCTCGGCGCTGGAATCCAGCGCCAGCGCCTCCTCGTACCGCTGCCGGGCCCGGGCGGGGTCGCCCTGCTGCTCCGCCAGCACCCCCAGGTTCCCGAGCATCCGGGACTTGGCGTCCACGTTGTCCTCCTGCGCCAGCGCCTCCTCGAACGTGGCCTGGGCCTCGGCCAGCCGGCCCCGGTGCCGTTCGAGGTTGCCGCGCGATTCCAGGATGACGGCCCGGGCCGCCGGGGCCCCGGCGTCGCGCAGGGCCTCGGCGTACTTGGCCCCCGCCTCGTCGAACTTCCCGTCCTTCTCGAGCAGGATGGCGAGGTTGAGGAGCGCCTTGCCCCGGGTCTCGGGGTTGCGCGTGGCGAGCAGCGCGGCCGCGTAGTAGGTCTCGGCCTGCCCGTAGTCGCCCTGGGCCTCCGCGAGGACCCCCCAGTTCACCCAGGTGCTGGCCTTGAGCTCGTCGGGCGCGCCCGGGGCGTCCAGGACCTTCCGGTACCACCGCCCCGCCTCCTCGTACTTCCCGGCCTCGTGGGCCTTGAGGCCGGCCCGGAAGTCGGCGGCGGGATCCGCGGCCGCCGGGGCGGTGAGCCACAGGGCCAGGAGCAGCGTGCGGGACCGCATCGGTCCGCCCATGATATCGCTGTTCACGCGGGCGGGATTGGCCGGATAATGGAGGGCCATGCCCTTCGACCTCACCGCCTCGTACCGGCCCGCGGGCGACCAGCCGGCGGCCATTGACGCCCTGGTCAAGGGGCTGCGCGCCGGCGCCGGCCACCAGGTGCTCCTGGGGATCACCGGCAGCGGCAAGACGTACACGATGTCCGAGGTGATCGCGCGCGTGGACCGGCCGACGCTGGTGATCTCCCCCAACAAGACGCTGGCCGCCCAGCTGTTCGCGGAGTTCAAGGGGTTCTTCCCGCGCAACGCGGTGGGGTATTTCGTGTCGTACTACGACTACTACCAGCCCGAGGCCTACATGCCCTCGTCCGACACCTACATCGAGAAGGACTCCGCCATCAACGAGGAGCTGGACCGCCTGCGGCACGCGGCCACGGCGGCGATGTTCGAGCGGACGGACTTCATCACGGTGGCGTCGGTGTCGTGCATCTACGGGCTGGGTTCCCCGGAGAACTACCGCAAGCTCCTGGTCATGATCGAGCGCGGCCAGCGGATCGAGCGGGACGCCCTCCTGCGCCAGCTCGTCGCGGTGCAGTACGCGCGCAACGACATCGACTTCAGCCGGGGGAAGTTCCGGGCGCGCGGGGACGTCGTGGAGATCTTCCCGGCCTCGGCCGAGAACGCGATCCGGGTGGAGCTGTTCGGCGACGAGGTGGAGGCCATCGCCGAGGTGGACCCCCTGACGGGCAGCGTGCTCCGGAAGATGGACAAGGTGGCCATCTACCCGGCGCAGCACTACGTGATGCCGTTCGGCCAGATGGAGGACGCCCTGCGGTCCATCACCGAGGAGCTCAACGAACGGGTCAGGGAGCTGAAGGCGGCCAACAAGCTGGTGGAGGCCCAGCGCCTCGAGCAGCGCACGAATTTCGACCTCGAGATGATGCGCGAGACCGGGTCGTGCCACGGCATCGAGAACTACTCCCGGCACCTCGACGGCCGGCTGCCGGGGTCGCCGCCCTCCACCCTCATGGAGTACCTGCCGCACAACGCGCTGGTGGTGATCGACGAGTCGCACATCACCGTGCCCCAGATCCAGGGGATGTACAAGGGCGACCGGGCGCGCAAGGAGAACCTCGTGACCTACGGGTTCCGGCTGCCCTCCGCCTACGACAACCGGCCGCTCTTCTTCGAGGAGTTCGAGGCCCGCGTGAAGCAGTGCGTGTACGTCTCCGCGACGCCCGGCCCGTACGAGCTCGGCAAGGCGAAGGGGGTGACCGTCCAGCAGGTGATCCGGCCCACGGGGCTGATGGACCCGAAGGTCGTCGTGAAGCCCTCGGACGGCCAGATCGAGGACCTGCTGGTCCAGGTGCAGGCGCGGGCGAAGAAGGGCCAGCGGACCCTGGTGACCACGCTGACGAAGCGGCAGGCCGAGGACCTCTCGGAGTACCTGCGCGCGGCCGGGGTGAAGGTGGCGTACCTGCACTCGGACGTCGAGACCCTCGACCGGATCAAGATCCTGCGCGACCTGCGGCTGGGGATCTACGACTGCCTGGTGGGGATCAACCTGCTGCGCGAGGGGCTGGACCTCCCGGAGGTCTCGCTGGTCGCGATCCTGGACGCGGACAAGGAGGGCTTCCTCCGGTCGGAGCGGTCGCTCATCCAGACGATGGGACGGGCGGCGCGCAACGTGGACGGGGAGGTCCACCTGTACGCGCGGCACGAGACCGAGGCGATGCGCAAGGCCATCGGGGAGACCCAGCGGCGCCGGGTACTCCAGGAGGCGTACAACGTGAGGCACGGCATCACGCCGGAGACGATCCGCAAGAACATCAGCGAGGTCCTGACGTCCGTGTACGAGCACGACTACCTGACGGTGCCGGTGGCGATGGAGGACGGGCAGGACTACGTGACGCTCGACGAACTGCCCAAACGCATCGCGGCGCTGCGCAAGGAGATGCAGCGGTCGGCCTCGAAGCTCGAGTTCGAGCGCGCGGGGAAGATCCGGGACCTGATCCGGGACCTCGAGCTGACGATGATGGGACAGGCGTCCCCGCTGGTGAAGGCGCCGCAGGTGCCTCCCCGGCCCGCGGGGGGCGGGAAGAAGGCGCGGCCCGGGCCGTGATCCCGCTGGTCCTGGCCGTCCTGTCGGTGGTCCCGCCCGGGGCGGGACCGGCCGCGCGGACCGCCGCGGCGGCGGACC
>CAYNUZ010000282.1:0-3243 GCA_964400385.1 uncultured bacterium
CGCTGGCCCACCGGGAGGCCGCGGCGGTCTCGGCGGGGGCGCCGGTCCTGAAGGTGGCGGCCCTGCAGGGAAGCTTCACCGAGGCCGACAAGTGGTCGCTCCCGGTCGAGACCATGCTCACGCGGTACGAATCGCTGGCCCTCGCTGCCGCGGCCGGCGCCCCCGCGATGATGGTCTGGCCGGAAACCGCGGTCGCGGGCCTGATCGATGCCCCGGGGATGGTCCCGTTCCTCTCCCGCCTCGCGCGCCGGACCGGGGCGGCGCAGGTCGTGGGCGCCCTGGTGCAGTCGCCGGCGGGCGGGCTCTACAACGGCGCCTTCCTGGTCACGCCCCGGGGCGTCGAGCGCGGGTACCTCAAGACCCACCTCGTCCCGTTCGGGGAATACATCCCCCCCTGGGCCCGGACCTGGCTGCCGTTCGTGGGACGGCTGACCGCGCAGGTGGCGGACCTCTCGCCCGGCCTGCCGACCCCGCCCCTCACGCTGCCGGGCGGGGCGCGGGTCGGGGTGGTGGTGTGCTACGAGGTGGTGTTTCCCGCGCTGGGGCGCGACCTGGTGCGGCGCGGCGCCGGCGTCATCGCGAACGTGACGAACGACGCGTGGTACGAGCGGACGGGCGCGACCTACCAGCATGCGCTCGGGCCCGTCGGCCGGGCGGTCGAGGACGGACGGTGGGTGGTGCGGGCCGCGAATACGGGGCTGACGCTGATCGCCGATCCGCTCGGCGGGGTGCGCACCGGCCCGGGGCTGTTCGAGCCGGGCTTCGTGGCGGGCGAGGTGCGGGTGCTGGGGGGCGTGACGGGGTACGTCCGGTGGGGCGACTGGCCCCTCGCGGCGTACGGGCTCCTCATGGCGCTGGGCTGGCGGTGGGCCGCCCGGCGGGCGGTGGCATGACGTCCGCCGGGGCGCCGCTCCTCGCGATCCGGGGGCTGGCGAAGCGGTTCGGCGGGGTGGCCGCGCTGGACGGCGTGGATCTCGAGGTGGGTCCGCGCGAGGTGGTCGGGCTGATCGGTCCGAACGGCGCCGGGAAGACCACCCTGTTCAACTGCGTGAGCGGGTTCATCGCGCCCACCGCGGGCACGATCACCTTCGGCGATGCCGGGCTCAGCCTCGCCCACCGCGGCCCCCATGCGGTGGCCCGGCTGGGCCTGGCGCGCACCTTCCAGAACGTGCGGCTCTTTCCCCACATGACGGCCCTCGAGAACGTCATCGCGGGCCGGCACCTGCTGACCCGGTCCGGGATCTGGGCGAGCCTGCTGCGGCCGCGGTGGGTGCGGGACGAGGAGGAGGTGTCCCGCCTCAAGGCGGAGGAGTGGCTCGCGTACACCGGCCTGTCCGGCGCGGCCGGGCGGCCCGCGGGGGCGCTCCCGCTCGGCGACCAGCGGCGGCTGGAGATCGCGCGCGCCCTCGCCCAGGAGCCGCTGCTGCTCCAGCTCGACGAGCCCGCCGCGGGGATGAACCCGCGGGAGAGCGCGGAGCTCATGGCCCTGATCGGGCGGATCCGGACGCTGGGCATCGCGGTCTTCCTGATCGAGCACGACATGCGGGTGGTCATGGGCATCTCCGACCGCGTCGTGGTGCTGGACCACGGCGTCCGGATCGCGTCGGGGACCCCGGCCGAGGTGCAGCGCGATCCGGCCGTGGTGGAGGCGTACCTGGGGAAGGCCGTGGATGAGTGACGCCGGGGCGCGGCCGCTGCTCGAGCTGCGGAACGTCACGGCCGGATACGGCGCGCGCGAGGTGCTCCACGGGATCTCCCTGGCGGTCCCGGCGGGCGGGCTCGTGACCCTGCTGGGGGCGAACGGGGCCGGCAAGAGCACCACGCTGCGCGCGATCTCCGGCCTGGTGCGCCCCGCCGCGGGCGCGATCCTGCTGGACGGGGAGGACCTGGCGGGGCTGCCGCCCGCCGAGATCGTGCGGCGGGGCATCGGCCATGTCCCGGAGGGGCGCCGGGTCTTTGCGCGCATGTCGGTCGAGGACAACCTCGCCCTGGGCGCCTACCTGCAGGACGGCGCCGCCACCGCGTCCGGTCTCGCCCGGGTGCACGCGCTGTTCCCGGTGCTGGCCGACCGCCGCCGCCAGCCGGCGGGAACGCTGTCCGGCGGCGAGCAGCAGATGCTCGCGATCGGCCGCGCCCTGATGGGCCGTCCGCGGGTGCTGCTGCTCGACGAGCCGTCGCTGGGCCTGGCGCCGCTCTTCGTCGCCCGGATCTTCGCGATCATCGGGCGGATCCACGCCGAGGGGTGTGCCGTCGTCCTGGTGGAGCAGAACGCCCGGCAGGCGCTGCGGATCGCCGCGCACGGCGCGGTCCTCGAGGGCGGGCGGGTGATCATGGCCGGGGCCGCCCCGGCGCTGGCGGCGGACCCCCGGGTCCGGGAGGCCTACCTGGGGGGCTGAAACCCCCGCAATTGCAGGGGTTCCGGACGGCCCGGTATGATACGGGAAGGATCGTGACGCCATGCCGGTGACCCCCGACGTCCTCATCACGGTGCGCACCAGCCCGCTGTTGAGCGAATTGAACGATGAGGAGATCGCCCGGCTGGCCTCCAACATCGACCTCGTGCGGTTCGCCAAGGGCGCCAATATCTTCGAGCAGGACACGGCCGGCGACTCCCTGGTCGTCATCGTGTCCGGCCAGGTCGGGGTGGTGCGGAAATCCTCCAAGGACCGGACCAAGGAGCGGCTGCTGGCGGTCGTGGGGGTCGGGGAGTGCATCGGGGAGATGGCCCTGGCGGACGGGGGCGCGCGGTCCGCGACCATCACCGCCCTGGACGACGTCGAGGCGGTCGAGCTCACGGACACGCTCTACCAGAAGATCCGGGAGGACAACCCCAAGCTCGCCATCAAGCTGGCGCTCGGGATCTTCCGCCTGCTCTCCAAGCGGCTGCGCCAGATCAACAAGAACCTGGAGATCGTCCATTACTGGATGTTCGCGTAACGCCGCGGGGCCGCGCGCCGCCGCGGCCGCCGCCCTGTGGCTCCTCGCCGCCCCCGTGGCCGTCCGCGCGGCCGTCACGCTCGATCCGGGATCGTGGAAGGCGCAGCCGTCGTTGCCCGTTCCCCTCTCCCGCCACCGGGCGGTCTGCGTCGGCCACGAGCTGGTCGTGGCGGGCGGCCGGGACCGGTTCGGGAAGCTGCTCGGCGGGGTGTACCACGCCGTCCTCGACGGCGCGGGCGGCTGCGGCCCGTGGGTCCGCGACCACGACCTGCCGGCCCCCGCCTCCGACCAGGCGGCCTGCGTGCT
>CAYNUZ010000283.1:0-3241 GCA_964400385.1 uncultured bacterium
CGCCTCCGCGCGCCCCTGCTTCATCAGGTCCCTGGCTTGCTCGATCCGGTCCATGAGCGACCGCAGCGTAGCAGGGTGATTCACGGCGATATCCCGGCCAAGACTTGGAGATTCTGCGTCGCCAGGTTGCCCCGCCCGGATCTCGTGGTAGGTTTGATCGTGGGGTACCGGAGCGCTTCGTGGTCGAGCCCGCTCGTGGACAGTGCTGCGGCCTGCTCGCCGCGTTGGTCTGCTTGGTGCACTCGACAAGTGCACCGGCCCAATGGTCCGCGATCCGCCTCCACAACCCGACAGACTTCCGAGAGTCCCGCGTTCTCGCAATCTCAGCAAGTCAGCAGTTCGGCTTTGTGCTCTCGAACGTCGCACCGCTCAATTTTCAACCTGTCGCTTGGGCCGGCTCCAGTGCCAACTGGGGAAGCCTGTCAACTTCGCCCGTTGTTAGCGGGCGAATCTTGGGGGGAGGCGGCGGACAACAGGTCGGCGATTCGTCCGCCACGGGAGGCGCCAGCCTTTGGTCCGGAACGCCGGAATCGCTTGTAAGTCTGCGCCCGTTCGACGCGTGGGACTCGCATGGTCTGGGCGCAGACGGACAACAGCAGGTCGGCTACTACGTTCAGACGCCCGGCGGCCAGGACCGCGCTGTCCTCTGGCACGGCACGGCCGCCAGCGCTGTCTCGCTTCACCCGACCGGCGCGACCTCCTCCATGGCGACCAGCACGGCGGATGGGCTGGTCGGCGGGTGGGTCGAGTTCCCCACCGCCATCCAGGCTGCGCTCTGGGCTGGCTCCGCTCAGTCCGTCACTTATCTCCACCCCGGCCCGCTCTATGCCGAGTCGCACATCACCGCCATGGCCCCGGGCCAGCAAGCCGGCTGGGTGCGGCGCTTCGACCAGAACTCTCACGCCGCGCTCTGGAGCGGCACCGCCGCGAGTTTCCTCGACCTCAACCCGCCCAGCGCGGCGGCCTCGTTCCTCTACGGCACCTGCGGCAACGCCCAGGTCGGCAACGCCAATCTCCCGGGACTGGGCAACACCGCGGGGGTCTGGTTCGGCACGGCGGACAGCTTCGTCCCTCTTGCCCCGTTCCTTCCACCCGGATACTTCCAGTCCACCGCCACCTGCATCGCCGAATCGAACGGCACCTTCTACGTCGGCGGCTACGCGACGTCGATCGCGACCGGCCAGGACGAAGCCTTCATGTGGGTCGGCGTGCCGGGCCCGGGCCCGATGACCATCCTGCTTCTGGCCGCGCCGCTGGCCACCCGTCGCCGCCGCTGAACCGGCGCGATTCTCGGCCCCACCTGCGCAGGGCGATCTCCCGATCCGTCAAAACCCGGCCTCCCCCCGGAACATTCCGCTCGCCATTGCGCAAGGGTGGTGTAGACTCGATCCGGCAGCACAACCCACATCCGTCAGGGCTCCGGTTGGGTGATCGGCCCCTGACGCTCAAGGTCCGGGGATCGTTGCGTATGGGTGAGGACACACGCACGCGTTCGCTCTATCGCTCCCGCCCGCTGAAGGTGGCCGCCGTGGTGGTCGCCGCGGGCGGGGCCGTCGCGCTGGGCACGCTCCCCACCACCATCGTGGACTTCTTCGAGCCGGGCTCGCCGCCGGGGTCGCTGATCGACCCGATGGACACGGTCAACGACTGCACCGTCTGCCACGGCAGCTTCAACCTCCAGACCGAGCCGGTCCGCCCCTGGGCCGTGAGCATGATGGGCCAGGCGGCGCACGACCCGGTGATGTACGCCGCGCTTGCGATCGCCAACGACGACGCGGCCTTCGCCGGGGACCTGTGCCTGCGCTGCCACGCGCCGATGGGCTGGATCGACGGGCGCAGCTCCCCCACCGACGGCTCGGCCCTGACCGGCTCGGACTTTGAGGGCGTGGGGTGCAACTTCTGCCACCGGCTGGTGGACCCGACCAACATGCCCGGCAGCCCGCCGGACGACACCCAGATCCTGGCCTCGGTCCTCGTCCCGCCCGATCCGCACTCGGGACACTACATCGTTGACGTCTACGACCGCCTGCGCGGGCCCTATGACCTGGGCCCCAACTTCCCGCCCTACCACGAGTGGCGCCAGTCCCCCTTCCACACGACGTCGCGCCTCTGCGCCACCTGCCACGACGTCTCCAACCCGATCTTCGAGCGCCAGGCCGACGGCACGTACAAGCTCGGGAACCTGGGCCAGTCCAACCCCGGGTACAGCAAGCTCGACCAGTTCCCCGTCGCGCGCACCTTCAGCGAGTGGTCGGCCAGCCAGTTCGCGCAAGGGCCGGTGAACGTCGGCGGCCGCTTCGGCGGCAACCTCACGGCGGTGAGCACCTGCGAAGACTGCCACATGCCCCCGACCACCGGCCTGGGCTGCCGCGTCGGAACGGTGCACAGCGATCTGCCCACCCACTACTTCAACGGCGGCAACACCTGGGTCCTGAACGCGGTGCGGAACCTCTACCCCGACTCCGACACGCACATGACCAGCGACGCCCTGCACGACTCGGTCAACCGCACGCTGGACATGCTCGACAAGGCCTCGGACATGCAGCTCTCCATGCAGGGCTCGCAGCTGCGCGTCCGCATCGTCAACATGACCGGCCACAAGCTCCCACCGGCTACCCCGAGGGGCGGCGCATGTGGATCAACGTCAAGTTCTTCAACAGCGCCGCGCAGCTCGTCGCCGAGCGCGGCGCTTACGACGCCGCGTCGGCCACGCTCACGCAGGGCGACACCAAGGTCTACGAGGCGGTCCTGGGCATCACGTCCGAGGTCTCCGCGGCCACCGGCCTGCCCACGGGCCCCTCCTTCCACTTCGCGCTCAACAGCATGTGGGTCAAGGACAATCGCATCCCGCCCCTGGGCTTCACCAACGCCGGCTTCGCCGCGGTCCAGGCCGCGCCGGTGGGGTACGCCTACGCCGACGGCCAGAACTGGGACGACACGCTCTTTGCGGTCCCGGCCGGCGCGACGTCGGCGACGGCGACGCTCTACTACCAGACCAGCTCGCGCGAGTACATCGACTTCCTGCACGACCACGCCCCGGCCGGCAGCACCGCGGGCCAAACGCTCTACGACCAGTGGACCATCACCGGCAAGAGCGCCCCGGCGGTGATGGACGTCGGCACTATCGCCATCCCCTGCTACGCCAACTGCGACGGCAGCACGACACTCCCGCTCCTGAACGTGCTGGACTTCACCTGCTTCCTCAACAAGTTCGCCGCGGGCGACCCGTACGCCAACTGCG
>CAYNUZ010000284.1:0-3207 GCA_964400385.1 uncultured bacterium
CCCGCGGTCGTCGTCGCCGGGGGCGGCCTCGCGGGCCTGGGCTGCGCGCTCGCGGCGGGGTCCGGGGCGCGGGTCTACGAGCGGGAGGCCCGCGTGGGCGGGCTGTGCCGCACCGAGTTCCGCAACGGGTTCACGATCGACCACACCGGGCACTACCTGCACTTCAAGGACGAGGCGATGCGCCGGACCGTCTTCGACCTGCTGGGGAGCAACCTCCGCTCGGGAGAGCGCAATGCCTGGGTCCGGATCGGGGGCACGGAGGTGCCGTACCCGTTCCAGGCGCACCTCCACGGGCTGCCGCCCCGCGTGGTGCGCGACTGCATCGGCGGGATGTTCGCCGCGCTGGAGGCGGACCGGCCGGCGCGGCCGGGCGAGAGCGCGGCTGAGGGGTTCCGCCGGACGCTGGGGGACGGGTTCGTCCGCCACTTCCTGCGGCCGTTCAACGAGAAGCAGTTCCGGACCCGGCTGGAATCGCTGCTGCCGCTCCAGTGGGGCCGGTTCCTGCCCCGGCCGAACACCGAGGAGATCGTGCGCGGGGCGCTGGGGCCGCGCCGGACCCGGATCGGGTACAACGTCCGGCCCTGGCACCCGATCCACGGGGGGATCGAGGCGCTGCCGCGGGCGTTCGCCGCGGCCCTGCCGGTGGCTCCGGTCACCGGCGCGACGCTGACCCGGGTCCGGTGGCGGGAGCGGATCGCGGAGTTCGCGGGCGCGGGCGCGGTGCCGTACGACCTGCTGGTCAACACCGCCCCGCTGCCCGTGCTCCTGGACGCGCTGGACCCCCTGCCGCCGGCGCTGCGCCGGGCGCGGGCGCGGCTGCGATGGATCGGCGTGATGTGCCTGCACCTGTGCGTGCGCCGGCCCCGCGAGACCCGCAAGCACTGGGTCTACGTCCCGGACCGCCGGTACGGGTTCTACCGGTACGGCTTCCCGGGCAACATCAACCCGGGCGACGCGCCGCGGGGCTACGGCATCATCTCGGCGGAGGTGTCGTACACGCCGGGACGGCGGCCGTCGCTGGCGGCCGCGCTGGCCCGGTGCCGCCGTGACCTCCTCGCGCTCGGCCAGATCGGGGGCACGCGCGAGATCGTGGACGAGCTGGCGGTGGACTTCCCGCATGCCTACGTCGTCTTCGACCGGGCGTACCCGGAGGCGCGGCGGGCGGTGCTGCGGTTCCTGGCCGCGCGGAACATCCTCTCGATCGGGCGCTATGGCGGGTGGGTGTACGGGGGCATGGAGGACGCGATGGTGGAGGGCCGGGACACCGGCCGCCTGATCGCGGCGTACGGCCGGCGCGCGGCGGCGAAGTTCCCGGCGGCGGCCTGAGATGAAGGTCGTGGTGACCGGGTGCGCGGGGTTCATCGGGTCGCACCTGACCGAGCGCCTCCTGGCCGACGGGCACACGGTCGCGGGGCTCGACGCGCTCACGCCGTACTACGATCCGCGGATCAAGCGGGACAACCTGCGCGCCGCGCTGGCCCATCCCCGCTTCCGCTTTTACCGGGCGGACCTCAAGGCCGCCGATCTCGCCCCCGTGCTGCGGGGCGCCGCGACGGTCTACCATCTCGCCGGCCAGCCCGGCGTCGACAGCTTCGGGCAGCGGTTCGCCATGTTCATCGACAACAACCTCACGGCCACGCACCGGCTGCTCGAGGCCGCCGCGCGGGCCCGGGTCCGCCGGCTCATCTTCGCGTCCTCCTCGTCGGTGTACGGCATCCCGCGTGTCCGGCAGCGGTTCGACGATGCGGCCACGCCGACGCGGCCGGTCTCGCCGTACGGCATTACGAAGCTGGCGGCCGAGCAGCTCTGCCTCCAGTACAGCCACCAGGGCATGGTCCCGGCGATGGCCTTCCGGTTCTTCACGGTCTACGGCCCCCGGCAGCGGCCGGACATGGCGTTCGCGAAGCTGATCACCGCGATCCTCCGCGGCCGGCCGTTTCCGGTGTACGGGACGGGGCGGCAGCTCCGGGACTTCACCTATGTCGGTGACGTGGCCCTCTTCCTCGCGCGGCTGATCGCGCCGCGGGACCGGTTCCTCCCCGGGACGGTGCTCAATCTCGGCGGGGGGCACACCATCTCGCTCAACGAGGCGATCCGGCTGGTCGAGCGCGCCGCGGGGCGCAAGGCCCGGATCGTCCGGGCGCCGGCGGGCCGCGGGGACATGCCGTACACCCGGGCCGGCACCGCCCGGCTGCGCCGCCTGTTCGGCGCGATCCCGCGCGTCCGGCTCGAGGAGGGCCTGGCCCGCGAGGTGGCCTGGGTGCGCGCGCACCTGCGCCTGCTCCCTTGAGCCGCCGGCTGCATGTCCACCACCTGATCACGAAGCTCGAGCTGGGCGGGGCCCAGCAGAACACCCTCTACTGCGTGGCCCACCACGACCGGGCCCGGTACCGCGTGAGCCTCGGCGCGGGTCCCGGCGGCGTCCTGGATCCCGACGCGCGCCGCATCCGGGACCTCGCGGTCCACTGGTTTCCCCGGCTCCACCGCGCGGTGCGCCCCGCGGACGACCTGCGGTTCCTCCTGTCCTACGCCCGGTGGCTGCGGCGCGAGCGGGTGGACATCCTGCATACGCACAGCTCGAAGGCGGGGATCCTCGGGCGGCTGGCCGCGGTGGTGGCCGGGACGCCGGTGGTGATCCACACCGTCCACGGCTGGGGGTTCCACGACTTCCAGCCGCACGCCGTGCAGCGGACGTACGTCGCGCTGGAGCGGCTGGTGGCGCCGCGCACCGACCTGCTCTTCGCGGTGAGCCGGGAGAACCGCGACCGCGGGCTGCGCGAGGGCATCGGGTCCGCCTCCCAGTACCGGATCGTGCGCAGCGGCATCGCCCTCGCGGAATTCGCCCGCCCCGTCCGGCCCCGGGCCGCGGTCCGGCGGTCGCTCGGGCTGCCCGCCGCCGCGCGGGTCGTGGGCACGGTGGGCAACTTCAAGGCGCAGAAAGCGCCGCTGGATTTCGTCCGGGCCGCGGCGCGGATCGCCCGCGCTGTCCCCGCGGCGCGCTTCCTGAGGGTGGGGGACGGGGAGCTCCGGGGGGAGGCCGCGGCGCACGCGCAGTCCCTGGGCGTGGGCGCCCGCATCGTGATGACCGGCTGGCGGCGGGACGTCCCGGACCTCCTCCACGCCTGCGACGTGTTCGCCCTGAGCTCGCTGTTCGAGGGGCTCCCGCGGTCGGTGCTGCAGGCCGCCGCGGCGGGGCTGCCCGTGGTG
>CAYNUZ010000285.1:0-3192 GCA_964400385.1 uncultured bacterium
GCTGGGCCGCGCGTACGAATCGCTGGTCGGCGAGGGGGGGGCGCTGGAGGCGACCGGGGCGGCGCTCGCGGCGCTGCGGCCGGTCGTGGAATTCGACCGGGAACGGCTGGGGCCGGAGGCCGAATCCCTGGCGCGCCTGCAGGAGGTGCTGCGGGAGGAGGGCCAGGACCTGCGCGAGCTGCGGGAGGGGCTGGAGGGCGACCCGGGGCGCCTCGAGGCGATCGAGGAGCGGCTGGACGTCCTGACCCGGCTCAAGCGCAAGTACGGGGACACGCTGGAGGCCGTGCTGGCCCACCTGGAGCGGGTGCGGGCGGAGGCGCGCGACCTGGCCTCCTCGGAAGAGCGGCTGGCCGCCCTGACCGAGGCGGTGGAGGCGGCGCGGGTGGACCTCTCGATGCGCGCGGCCGAGCTTTCCGAGGAGCGGTCGCGCGCGGCCAACGCCTTCGCCACGCAGGTGGCCCGCGCGCTGCGCGAGCTCATGATGGAACAGGCCGACTTCGGCGTCCGGATCACCCAGAACGGGCAGGCCGACGGGCCGGTCGAGATGGAGGGCAGCCGGTACGCCGCCTCGGCGGAGGGCATCGACGTGGTCGAGTTCTACCTGGCGCCGAACGTGGGCGAGGGGACCAAGCCGCTCAAGGCCATCGCCTCGGGCGGCGAACTCTCCCGCATCATGCTCGCGATCAAGTCCGTCCTGGCCGGGGTGGACCGGGTCGGGACGCTCGTCTTCGACGAGATCGACGCGGGGATCGGCGGCCGGGTGGCGGAGACCGTGGGGCGGACGCTGCGGGACATCGGCGAGGAGCGGCAGGTGATCTGCATCACGCACCTCCCCCAGATCGCCGCCCGCGCGGGCCGGCAGTTCCTCGTCCGGAAGATCGCGGAGAAGGGCCACACCCGCGTGGAGGTCGCCCCGCTCAAGGGCCGGGCCCGGGTGGAGGAGCTGGCCCGGATGCTGGCGGGCGAATCGGTGACTCCCGCCGCGCTCAAGCACGCGGAAGAGCTGCTCAAGGGGACCTGAGCCGGGGCGGTCCGTTATGATGGTCGCCTGATGCCGATTTCGGACGACCAGGCCCGGGAGATCAAGGACCAGCAGGCCGCCGCGACCCCGACCCGGCGGGTCACCGTGCCCGCCCTGGAGGACCTGCTCTACGACCCCCTGCCCGTCCTCGACCACGGGTTCATCCGGGTCGTGGACTACATGGGGTCCGACGCCTCGGTGGTCCAGGCCGCCCGGGTCTCCTACGGCCGGGGCACCAAGAAGGTCAGCGACGACCGCGGGCTGATCCGCTATCTATTAAGGAACGCCCACACGACCCCGTTCGAGATGTGCGAGCTCAAGCTGCACGTCAAGCTCCCCATCTTCGTGGCGCGCCAGTGGGTGCGCCACCGGACCGCCAACATCAACGAGTACAGCGCCCGGTACTCGGTGCTCGACCGCGAGTTCTACCTGCCCCAACGGGATGTGATCGGCGTCCAGGACACCCGCAACCGGCAGGGGCGCGGCAAGGTCGTCTCGCCGGAGCAGGCCGGCCGCGTGCTGGAGCTGCTCAAGCGCGACGCGGAGACGGCCTACGCGCACTATGAGGAAATGATGGCCGGCGCGCCCGCCGCCGATGCGGCGGGGGCCGACGAGCCCCTGGCGCGTGAACTGGCCCGGATCAACCTCCCTGTCAGCTTTTATACGCAGTGGTACTGGAAAATCGACCTGCACAACCTGTTCCACTTCCTGCGGCTGCGGATCGACGACCACGCGCAGTACGAGATCCGCGCCTACGGTGAGGCCCTGGCGCGCGTGATGGAGGCCTGGGTGCCGCTCTGCTGGGAGGCCTTCACGGACTACCGGCTCAAATCCGTGCATCTGTCGCGCGTCGAGGCCGAGATCGTGCGCCTGCTGCTGCAGGGCGGGAGTCCCCGGGCCTACGCCGCGGAGCTGTCGAAACGCGAGCGCGACGAGCTGGTGCGCAAGCTGGGGATTGACCCCTCGCGGCTGGACTGAGCTATAATCGAAGGATCACGGTAGCGCCTGTCGAGCCGCGGACCTGATAAACTTTCGTCGAAGGAAGGTCGTAAGTGTCAAAGAGAACGTACCAACCGCATCGGACGCCCCGCAATCGGACCCACGGGTTTCTCAATCGCATGAGTTCCCCGGGCGGACGCAAGACCTTGAAGCGCCGCCGAGCGAAGGGCCGCTGGCGGATTGCCATCGGGGAGAGAAGGAACGCATGAGCACCGGAGTCAAGCCGCTCGCGAAGGGAACCGTGACGATCACCGCGCCGAAAGCGGCGCCCAAAGCCCGCCCCGCGGGTCCGCCCGCCGCAGCCGGCGGCAAGCCGAACGGCTTTCCCCACTCGGAGCACCTGACCGGCCTCGAATTCCTCCGCGTCATGGCCAAGGGCCAGAAGAAATCCTGCAGCGCCTTCCACCTGTATTACATGTCGGCCGAACACTTCCAGGCCGGTGTGTGCGTGTCCCGCAAGCTCGGGGACGCGGTGGTGCGCAACCGCATCAAGCGCGTGCTGCGCGAGGCGATCCGGCTCAGCCGGACGGCGCTGGCGTACCCGTGCCACGTGGTCCTCATGGCCCGCCCCGGCGCGGAACGCCTGAGTGCCCCGCAGGCCCAGGCGCACCTCATCGAACTGTACGGAACGGCCAGGCTCGCGCTGGCCGCGAAATCTTGATCGCGCGACTCCACGACGCGCGCGTGCTGACGGACCTGGCCGAAGGGGTTTCATTGCCGGCCGCCGCGCTGATCCGGTGCCTCCGCTTCTGGCGGCGCTGGATCGCGCCGAGCCTGGGCAGTCATTGCCGGTTCACGCCCTCCTGCTCCGCCTACGCCGAGGAAGCCGTCCGACGGTTCGGCGCCGCGCGGGGCTCCCTGGTCGCGGGGCGCCGCCTGCTGCGGTGCCACCCGTTCCACCGGGGCGGGAGCGACCCGGTGCCCGTGTTCCCCCGCTGACGGCCCCCGTCATCCCGCGCACGTAGGCATGGACTCGCCCGGGGAGGGCTGAGACGGTGGACAACGAGAAGCGGCTCTGGCTGGCGCTGGGGCTGTCGACCCTGGTGATCGTCGGCTGGACGTGGTGGATGCAGAAGACCCTGCCGCCGCCGCCCGCCGCCCAGTCCGATGCGGCCGCACCGGCCGTACCCGCCCCGTGACGGGATCGAAGGCCGCCGCGAGTCGGGTCAACG
>CAYNUZ010000286.1:0-3188 GCA_964400385.1 uncultured bacterium
CCGGTCCACCACAGCGCATCCAGCGAGTGCCACGCCATGACCGGGAAGTCGTGGACGCAGAACGCCATCCCCGTCCAGGCCAGCGCGACCCGGGTGCCGCGGCCGGCGGGCAGGGGCAGCCACCGCCCCGTCGCCGCGGCCCAGCACCACGCGGCCGAGGCGAACTGGAGCCACGCCACCCAGCGGGAGAGCCAGACGGTGTAGTCGCCGCCCAGCCAGACGACGGGGAGGAAGGTGAGGTACGGGCCTGCGGGCCGGATCGTGATGAAGTCGCGGTGGGGGACCTGGCCGTCCAGCAGGCGGCGGCTCGCCGCCAGGATGAATCCCTCGTCCGTCGGGTTGAATCCGATCCAGGAGAAGAGGAGGTGGCAGGCCGTACCCGCAACCAGCGTGAACGCCACGCCGGTGGTCCAACCGGACCGCTTCACCGCCCGATCTCGCTCCCCAGCTGTTCGAGGTACGCGCGCATGAACCGGGCCCGCCGCTCGCCTTCCGCCCGGCCGGCCGCGGTCCGCAGGGTCGCCGCCACCTTGAACAGCTTCACGGCGAAGTGGTCGAGCGTGTTGTCCGCATCGTCCGGCGCCCGACGCGCCGCGAAGGGGTCGGCGGGATCGTAGTACCGGCGGCCCATCGTGCCGGCGGTGGAGAACACCCGCGCGATCCCGATCGCCCCCAGGGCTTCCAGCCGGTCCGCGTCCTGCACGACCCGGGCCTCGAGCGTGCGCGGCTCGACCCCGGCGCTGAAGCTGTGCGCCTCGATGGCGTGGGCGATTGCCGGCAGGAGGCCCGCCGGGTAGCCGGCGGTGCGCAGGAAGACCGCGGCGGCCTCCGCCGACATGGCCGAGGCGTGCCGCCGGCGCGGATCGCTCTTGGGGATGGAGACGAGGTCGTGCAGCCAGGCGGCGGGAAGGACCACGGCGGGGTCCGCCCCCTCGCCCGCGGCCAGCGCCCGTGCGGTCCGGACCACCCGGCGGACGTGCTCGAGGTCGTGGGCGGGATCATCCACGATGACCTGGGCCCGCAGGAGCGCCTCGAATTTCGGCTCCCAGCGGGACACGTCCGGGGCCGGAACGACCGCCTGGCCTGTCGCGGGCGTCCCGAGCGGGGCGGGGGACATGGGGGCCAGCGTAGACCTTGGACGCGGCGCTGTCAAACTGCTGTAATCAACCCGTGGCCGGCCCGGACCTGATCCCGATCCTGCTCGACACGGACATCGGCAGCGACATCGATGACGCCGTCGCGCTGGCGTACCTCCTGCGCCAGCCGCGGTGCGAGCTCGCGGGCATCACCACCGTCACGGGCGACGTGGCGAAGCGCAGTGCGCTCGCCGCGGCGGTGTGCGACGCCGCCGGCCGGCCGGACATTCCCATCCACTCGGGCGCCGTCCGCCCGCTGCTGCACGGTCCCGGCCAGCCGGAGGTTCCGCAGTACGCGGCGCTCGCGGGCCGGCCGCACCGGCGGGATTTCCCGGACGGCACCGCCGTGGAATTCCTGCGCCGGACGATCCGGGCGCGGCCGGGCGAGCTGACGCTCCTCACCATCGGCCCGTTCACGAACATCGCCCTGCTCTTTGCGCTGGACCCGGAGATCCCCGCGCTCCTCAAACGGGTCGTGTCCATGGCCGGGGTCTTCTGGCCGCACGTCTGGGGTCCCACCGAGTGGAACAGCCGCGTGGATCCGGTGGCGAACGCGATGGTGCTTGCCGCCACGGCAGGCCTGGCGGCGCCGCGGCCGCGCCACGTGCTCTTCGGGCTCGACGTGACGTACGAGTGCCGGATGCCGACCGACGAGGTCCGCGCCCGGTTCGCGTCGCCCGCGTTCGACATCGTGCGCGACCTGGCCGAGGTCTGGTTCGGGAAGAGCAAGGAGGGCATGACCTTCCACGACCCGCTGGCGGCCGCGGCCATCTTCCAGCCGGAGCTGTGCGGGTACCGCGACGGGAAGATCCTGGCGGACGCGGCCGCGGGCGAGCTGGCGGGATTGACCGCGCTCCATCCGGAGGAGGGGGGGCCGCACCGGGTCGCGGCGACCGTGGACCGCGAGGCCTTTTTCCGGGAATACTTCGGGGTGTTCCACTAGCGCCGTGGAGCCTTCGGGGTCCGCCGGGGCACCGACCCTCGCCGCGTCAGCGCCGGGCGCGGTGCCGGTGGATACGCGGCGGAGCGCCCATGCCCGGCTGCGTCCCGTGCCGGCGACGGCGGTCGCCCTGAACGACGCGTTCTGGGCGCCGCGCCTCCGGATCAACCGCGAGGTGACGATCCCGGCGCAGTACCGGCAGTGCGAGGAGACCGGGCGCATCGACAACTTCCGGGTGGCCGCGGGCCGCAAGGAGGGGGCGTTCGAGGGGATCTTCTTCAACGACTCGGACGTCTACAAATGGGTTGAGGCGGCGTCGTTCACCGTCGCCGGCCACCCGGAGTCGCGCCTGGGGCGCATCCTGGAGATGGTGGTGGGGGAGATCGGGGCGGCGCAGCAGCCCGACGGCTACCTCAATACCTATTTCATGGGGGCGCGGGCCGGGGAGCGGTGGTCGAACCTCAAGGACATGCACGAGTTGTACTGCGCCGGCCACCTGCTCCAGGCGGCGGTCGCGCACGCGCGGTGCACGGGGTCGGACGCGCTGCTGGCCGTGGCGGTCCGGGTCGCGGACGGGATGGACGGCGTCTTCGGCCCCGGCCGCCGGCGGGGGGCGTGCGGGCATCCGGAAGTGGAGATGGCGCTCGTGGAGTTGTCGCGGGCGACGGGCGAACGGCGGTACCTCGACCTGGCCCGGGGTTTCATCGAGGCCCGCGGGCGCGGGGTGCTGGGCGGGGGGGAGTACCACCAGGACCACCGGCCGTTCACCGAACAGGCGGAGCCGGTCGGGCACGCGGTCCGGCTGCTCTACCTGTGTGCCGGGGCCGCGGACGTGGCCCTCGAGACGGGCGATGCCGGGTACCGCACGGCGCTCGACCGCATCTGGGAGAGCCTGCGCACGCGCCGGCTGTACGTGTCCGGCGGGGCCGGGGCGCGCTGGGAGGGCGAGGCGTTCGGGCGCGATTACGAGCTGCCCGCCGGCCGGGCGTACGCCGAGACGTGCGCGGGGATCGCCCTGGTCATGTGGGCCTGGCGGATGCTCCAATTCGAGGGCCGCGCCGACTACGCCGACCAGCTCGAGCAGACCCTGTACAACGCCGTCCTGCCGGGGC
>CAYNUZ010000287.1:0-3187 GCA_964400385.1 uncultured bacterium
CTAAGGTACCTGGACCGGCCGGGCGATTCGCGCGCGGGCGTGGCCGTCTTCGCGGGATGCGCGTGGCTGCTGGGCAGCGCGGAGTTGCGCGAGGTGTGGGGCGCCGCGCGGAGGCGGCTGCCATTCGCGCGCTGATCCAGCGGGTGACCTCGGCCTCGGTCACCGTGGACGGGGCCCGGGTGGGCGCCATCGGCGCCGGCTTCCTCGTCCTGCTGGGGATCCGGAAGGGCGACACCCCGGCGATGGCGGAGGCGCTCGCGGGCCGGACGGCCGTGTTGCGCGTCTTTCGCGACGAGGCCGGGAAGATGGGCCGGGCGCTCGCCGACGTCGGCGGCGCGGTCCTGGTGGTCTCGCAGATGACGCTCTACGGGGACGTGGCGAAGGGCTGCCGCCCGTCCTTCGAGGCGGTCGCCCCCGGCCCCGAATCGAGGCCGCTCTACGAGGCCTACGTGGCGGCGCTGCGCGCGGCGGGGCTGCCGGTCGAGACCGGGGTCTTCGGCGCCATGATGGAGGTGGCCCTCGTGAACGACGGCCCGGTAACCTTCCTGCTGGAGGAGGGGGCGCCGGGGGCTTGAAAACAGGGGGTTGGTGACGGCACCACCCTTGACGGGCGGGGGCTTTTTTGGTCTATTTGAGGGGTCTTTTAAATTGAATACGCTTTACGAGCCACGTCGCAAGGAGGATCGCCGATGTCGTATGTGATTACCGACAAGTGCCTGGGCGAGCAGTACGCGCAGTGCGTCTCGGCCTGCCCGGTCGAGTGCATCTATCCGGGCGACTACAAGGGCGAGCCGTTCATGGTCATCGACCCGGAGCTGTGCATCAACTGCGGCGCGTGCATGCCGCAGTGCCCGGTCCTGGCGATCGTCGAGAACGAGGACTCGTCGCCCGAGTGGGCCGCCATCAACAAGGAAGTGTCGCCGGCCTGGAAGGCGAACCCGAAGGTGGATACGCGTCCGGCGAACGATCCGCCGCGCAAGCCCGAACACAAGCTCCAGTAGCTTCCCGCCTGATGGTCCCGGCCGGGCTGCCGCGAATGCGCGGAGCCCGGCCGGTCTTTGTTTCCGCGGCTCTCGGCTTCCTGGTTTCCGCCTCGTGCCCGGCAGACGACCTGCGTTCCCGGCTGGACCTGGACGGGGACTGGACCGTGGTCGAGACCGCCTCGCCCGCCGCACAGCCCCCGGCCGAAGCCGGGAAGCCGTTCGCGGTGCCCGGGCTGGTGGAGGGTACGGGCGAGGGCGGCGCGCGGTACGCGTGGCTCCGGCGGCGGCTCGAGGTGCCCGGGACTTGGAAGGGGCGGCGGATCCTGCTCGTCCTCGGCGGCGCCCGGTGGGATCCGCGCGTGTACGTGGACGGCGCGTTCGTGGCAGGCCGGCTCGAGGGGTACACGCCGTGGACGGTGGACCTGACCGCCCGGGTCAGGCCGGGCAGGGCGTACGACCTCGCGATCCGGTGCCGGGACTGGAGCGCCACGTTTGCGGACGGGTTCACCCTGCCGCCCCATGTCCCGGGCGAGTTGCGGTACGCGCCCGGCGGGAAGATCCTCGCGCCGATCGGCGGGCACTTCACCCATTTCGGTCTCTGGGACGACGTGCGGCTGGAGTCCCGCCCTCCCGTTTCGCTGGACGGCGTCGCGGTCCTGACCTCGTGGCGGGACCGGCTGCTGTCCATCTCGGGCACCGTCACGGGGGGCGCGGCGAATTTGTGGGTGGATGCCGACGTGCTGGACGGGCCGCATGTCCTGATGCGGGTCCAGGGCGGGAACGTGCGGCCGGACGGCGGGTGGGGGATCGGCGAGCCGCTCACCTCCGTGCTCCGCCCGTGGTCCCCGGAGGATCCCCGGCTCTACGACCTGCGGCTGATCCTCCGGACGGGGCGCGGGAGGGACGTCCTCGACCAGGTCACGCTGCGCATCGGGTTCCGCGAGCTGCTGGCCCGCGGGCCGGATTTCACGCTCAACGGCGTCACCCGCCACCTGCTCGCCACGGCCACGTGGCCGTCCACGCAGACCCAGACCCGCGAGCAGGTGCGCGAGGTGCTCCGGCAGGTCAAGGCCGGGGGCGCCATTGCCATGCGGCTGCATACGCAGCCGTGGCGGGAGGTCTGGCTGGAGGAGGCGGACGCCGCCGGCGTCATGATCGTGGACGAGGCGGCCCTGTGGTGCGACGGCAGCGGCTATGCCTACGCCGATCCGCGGTTCTGGGCGAACTACCGGGCGCACGTGGCCGGGATGATCGCACGCGACCGCAACCACGCGTCGCTGGTGATGTGGAGCCTCGAGAACGAACTGTTGCACTGCGGGGCGGACAAGCAGGGGCCGGAGGTGGAGGCGCACCTGGCGGACCTGGGGCGGTTCGCGAAGGCGCTCGATCCCGGCCACCTCATCACGTACGAAGCCGACCTGGATCCCGGCGGGGCCGCGGACGTGATCGGGCTCCACTACCCGCACGAGCTGCCGGACTACACGGACTACCCCAATACCTGCGACTGGCTGGATCGCGGCGCGATCACCGGCACCGGCGGGGGGCTGATGGGCAGCCGGGGCGCGGGGTTCCGGTGGGACCGGAAGAAGCCCCTGTATATCGGGGAGTACCTCTGGGTCCCGTCCCAGACCGCGGCCCCCGGCACGGTCTTTTTCGGCGATGAGGCCTACCGCGACGTGCCGGCGTATGGTCTCAAGGCCAAGGCGCGGGCCTGGGTGGACCAGACCCTCGCGTATCGGCGGGCGGGCGTGTCCGGCCTCTGCCCGTGGACGGAGTTCGAGGGCAGCGTGGCCCGGTTCCCGCTCGACCTCAACCCGGGCGCCAATCCGCTCCTCGCCGCGCAGCAGGAGGCGTACGGAAAGGTGGCGGCGTACCTCCGCGAGCGCGACACCCGGTGCTTTGGCGGGGACGCCGTCACCCGCACCTTCGACGTCTTTAACGACAGCCCGGAGCCCCGGCATCTCGTCCTGCGCTGGCGGATCTCGAACACCGCCATCGCGGGGAGCCGCGCGCTCGACCTCGAGCCCGCGGGCCGGGCCGTGGTCGAGGCGCGGTTCACCGTGCCCGCCGTGGACGCCCCGACCCCGCTCCGGCTCGAGGTGGCGCTGGACGGCGCGCTCCCGGAAACAGCCGCATGGTCCGCCGCCCTGACCGCCGAACCGAAGCGGCGGCTGGCCGCGCCGCGCGGGGTCCGGGTGCTGGTG
>CAYNUZ010000288.1:0-3187 GCA_964400385.1 uncultured bacterium
GGGTCGCGCCCCCCACCGCCCTGCTCCTGGCGCCGCTCCTCGCCGCCGCGGGCCTCACGCTCGCCAGCGGGGCGGCCCCGCAGGCGCAGGCGTGCCTGCTCGGGTACCTGGCCCTGTCCGTCGCGTACAGCGTGCGGCTCAAGCGCGTGGTCATCGTGGATGTCCTGGCGGTCGCCGGCGGGTTCGTCCTGCGGGCGGCCGGCGGCGCGTACGCGATCGGCGTCGAGATCTCGCCGTGGCTCCTGATGTGCGCGATGCTCCTGGCCCTCTTCCTCGCCGTGGCCAAGCGCCGCCATGAGCTGGTCGAGGCGGGCCGCGGGGGGGCGGCGGCGCGCGCGGTGCTGGGGACGTACTCGGCGGCGATGCTCGACCAGATGATTGCCGTCCTGACCTCCTGCACGCTGATGGCGTACATCCTCTACGCCTTCTCCGACCAGACGGCGGCCAAGTTCCCCTCGCACCTGATGCCGCTCACCACCGTCTTCGTGGTCTTCGGGATCTTCCGGTACCTCTTCCTGATCTACGAGCGCGCCGGGGGCGGCGAGCCGGAGGTCCTGCTGGTCACCGACCGGCCGCTGCTGGCGTCGCTCGTGGCCTACCTCGCGGTCGTCCTCTGGGTGGTCCGGTGACGGCCCCCCGCCCGGTCGTCGCGGTCGTGAAGACGCGGCCGGAGACCGTGATCGAGGACTACGCGCGGGTGATGCGGCTGGCGGGGGTCGAGGCGGCCCTGCCCAAGGACCGCCCGGTCCTCCTCAAGGTCAACATCTCCTGGCACTGGTGGTACCCGGCCTGCTCGTCGCCGCCCTGGCAGCTCGCGGGGGTGATCGAGGGGCTGCTCGGCGCCGGCTATCCCCGTGCCGGGCTGGCGGCCGCCCACAATCGCACGGTGGTGGTCTCGGCCCGGCTGGGGGAGCGGCTGAACAAGCACAAGCTCGTCACCGACGCGTACGGCATCCCGGACGTCCACCTGTACGAGCCCGCGGAGGAGTGGGTGCGGTACGAGCCGAAGCACCGGATGCGGGTGCTGGGGAACATGTTTCCCGAGGGGATCCGGATCCCGAAGCGGCTGATCGGCGCCGGGATCGTGCACCTGCCCACGGTCAAGACCCACGTCTTCACCACCATGACGGGCGCGATGAAGAACGCGTTCGGGGGGCTCCTCTTCGAGCGGAGGCACTGGACCCACTCGGTGATCCACGAGACGCTCGTGGACCTGCTGGCGATCCAGCGGGAGATCCACGCGGGGGTCTTCGCGGTCATGGACGGCACGTTCGCCGGGGACGGGGCGGGGCCGCGGTGCATGCACGTCCACGTCAAGGACGTCCTCCTGGCCTCGGCCGACCAGGTGGCGATCGACGCGGTGGCCGCCACGCTGATGGGGTTCGACCCGCTGGCGATCCCCTTCATCCGGATGGCGCATGAGGCGGGGCTGGGGGTGGGGGACGTCCGGGACATCGAGGTGGCCGGCGAGGACATCCGGGGGGTCAACTGGCACTTCCGCAACGCCGACACCTTCGCCAGCCGGGGGCAGAAGCTGATCTACTGGGGACCGCTCCACCGGTTCGAGACGTTCCTCCTCCGCACCGTGCTGGCGCCCTGGTCGTACCTCGCCTCGATCCTGTACCACGACGTGCTCTGGTACCCGCTGGTCGGGTTCTGGCGGGCGCGCCGGGCCCTGTCCACCCCGTGGGGGATCCTGTTCCGGAACTGGGGCCGCCCGGCCGCCGGCGCGCCGGAGACCCGCCACGCCTGAGCCGCACCGGCGCAAGGCGGGCACCGGCCTGATGCTCGGCGTCGGGCTGGCGTGCCTGCTGCGGCTGCACCACATTGACGCGCCGCTGCTGGGCACCAACTCCTGGCGGCAGTGCGACAACGCCATCGTGGCCCGCAACTTCGCCCTGCACGGGTACCACCTCCTCCATCCCGAGACGGACCGCCCGGGGCCGGGGCCCCACTGGGTCCAGATGGAGTTTCCCGCGTACCAGTACGCCGTCGCGCTCCTGTACCGGATCTTCGGCGTGCAGGACGTCCTCGGGCGGTGGGTCTCCCTGCTCGCCTCGCTGGCGGCGACCCTGGCCCTGTACCGGCTCGCGCTGCGGTGGCTGGGGAGCGACAGCGCCCGGTGGGCCGCGGCCTGCTTCGCGATCCTGCCGCTCAACGCCTACTACGGCCGCGCCTTCATGGTGGAGTCCACCATGGCCGCGTGCCTCCTCACCGGCGTCTGGTGGTTCGACCGCTGGCTGACCGAGGGCTCGCGCCCCGCCTACTGGGGGGCCGCGGTCCTGGTCGCCCTGGGCTGCCTCCTCAAGGTCGTCTCGCTCTACATCGGCGCGGTCCTCCTGCACCAGGCCTGGTTGCGGCTGGGGCCCCGGTGGTGGCGGCGGCCCGCGGTATGGGGCTTCGCGGCGCTGGTGCTCGTCCCCGTCGTCCTCTGGTACGCGCACTCCATCCGGCTGTTCCAGGCGACCGGCCTCACCCTGATGGGCGACTGGCGGTACGGGTCGGACAAGTGGGGGACCTGGCGCACGCTGGCCGGCTGGGAGTGGTGGAACCGGCTCGTCTTCCAGCGGCTGGCGGAGAAACACCTCACCTGGTTCGGGTTCGTGGCCCTGCTGGCCGGGCTGGCGATGCCCCGCCGGCACGCGACGGAGCGCCTGTTCGATACGTGGCTGCTGGCGGCGCTCGTCTACAGCATGATCGTCGCGCACGGGGCGTTCATCCACGAGCACTACCAGCTCCCGTTCGTGGCCCCGGCGGCGGCGGTGATCGGCAAGGCCTTCGCGCGGGCGAAGACGACGGGCCGGGGCCGGCGCTGGGTCGCCGGGCTGCGCTGGGCATGCACCGCGGGCCTGGTCCTGATGGCGGGCTGGCGGTACGCGGCGATATCGGCGGAGGAGGACCCGCTGGAGTCCGAGGCCTGGCGGGTGGCGATGCGGATCCGGCAGGCCGTGCCCGCGGGGCAGGCCGTGGTGGCGGTGGACAACGACGACCCGACGGACCTGTACCACGCGGGCGCGACCGGGTGGAGCGTCCACGCCGACGAGATGACCGAGCGCGGCGGGGCGATCCTGGACGCGAAGGTCCGGGCGGGCGCGCGGTTCGTCGCCGGCCGGTACGAGCTGTTCGCCCGGCCGGACATGAACGCGGCGGTCCGTGCGCTCCTGGCGCGGCGGGGCCGCCGGGTCTT
>CAYNUZ010000289.1:0-3176 GCA_964400385.1 uncultured bacterium
GTAGTGCTCGACGAGGTGGACCGACCGCGGCAGCGGCGCCACCGCGTCGGTCAGCCACGGCCCCCGGCCGCCGCCCGCGAACCCGATCCGGACCGGGATCCGCGCCAGCGCGAACGCCAGCGGGGCGGACAGGGTGGACGACAGCGTGAACGCGAGGTCCCAGTCCCCGTCGCGGGCGATCCGCCGGAGCGCCCCGAACCCGCGCGGCTCGTCCACGATCTCGTCCACGCCGGGGATCCGCTCGACGACGGGGCGCACCTTGCCCCGGGCCAGGACCGCCAGGTGGGCGCCGGGCCAGTGGGCCCGGGCGGTCGTGAGGAACGGCGAGGCCAGGACCGCGTCGCCGATCCAGTTCGGCGCCTTGACGAGGAGGCGGGGAAAACGCACGCCGCGCCGCCGGCCCGGGCGGTCAGGCCCCGTATTTGTCGAGGCGCAGCGCGTGGGCCAGCGCGAGCGGCATGAGCTCCGTGGCGTGGATCCGCCCCAGCCCGCCGCGGGCGCAATGGGCCTCCGTGAACCGGGGCGAGCCGTCCGGCCGGCAGGTCTCGGCCGCCAGCAGCAGCGGGGAGGGGTGCCACGAGTGGGCCTTGAGCGCCGCGGGCGTCGAGTGGTCACCGGTGATCATGAGCACGTCGGGCCGCAGGGCCAGCAGCCGCGGCAGCTGGGCGTCGAACTCCTCGATCACGTGCGCCTTGGCGTCGCGGTTGCCGTCCTCGCCGTAGCTGTCGGTCTTCTTGACGTGCAGGTAGACGAACTCGTAGTTCGCCCAGATCCGCTCCACTTGCGCCACCTCGTCGGCCACGGTCTCGCCCTCGAACGGGATCACGTTCATCCCGACCAGCTTGGCGATCCCCCGGTACATGGGGTAGACCGCGACGGCGGCCGCCTTGACGCGGAAGACGTCCATGTACTGGGGCAGGTGCGGCGGGGTGTCGAACCCCCGCAGCAGGACCATGTTGGCCGGCGCGTCCTTGGCCAGGATCGCCCGCACCTGGTCGAGGAACTTCCGGACCATGGTCGCGGTGCGCTCGGCCTCCACCACCGTCGGCCGCGGATCGAGCGGCGGCAGCCCCTCGCGCTGCGGATCGGTGTCCGTGATGCCGGGGTGCAGCCCCGGGCCGTGGAAGAGGACCGCCGCCCGGTGCTCGCGCTCGGGCTTCACCACGACCGTGACCCCGTCGAGCTTGAGCCCGCCGTTCAGCTTCTCGCACAGGCGCACGCACGTCTCGGTGGGGATCCGCCCCGCCCGCCGGTCGGTCACCGTCCCCGCCGCGTCCACCGTGCAGAAGTTGATCCGGGCCGCCACGTCGCCGGCCTGCATCTCGAGCCCCAGCCCCGCGGCGCTGAGCACCCCGCGGCCGATCATGTACTTGACCGGGTCGTACCCGAAGAGCCCGAGGTGGCCCGGCCCGCTTCCCGGCGTGATGCCGGGGGACACCGGGTCGATCTGGCCGAGCACCGCACCCGGCGCCAGCCGGTCCAGGTTGGGGGTCACCGCCTGCTCCAGTTCGGTGACGCGCTTCGGGCCGCCCGGCAGCCCGCCCAGCCCGTCCAGGACCACCAGCAGGATCTTGGTGATCCCCGGGTGCGAGAGCTTGCCGATGAAGTCGAGCGGGACGGTCATAGTCCGGAGACGGCCCGGGCGATCTCGGCGGCGTGCCCGGTGACCTTGACCTTGCGGATCGCGTGCCGGACGATCCCGGCGCGGTCAATGACGAACGTGGAACGGATGACGCCCATGAATTCCCTCCCGTACATGGATTTCTTCCCCCAGACCTTGTAGGCCTTGCACACCGTCCCGGCCTCGTCGGCCAGGAGCCGGAAGGGCAGCCCGTATTTCGCCACGAAGTCGCGGTGCCGCTCCACCGAGTCCCGGCTGACCCCCACGACCGCGGCGCCCGCCGCCCGGATCGCCATCCACTGCCGCCGGAAGTCCTGCGCCTCGAGCGTGCACCCCGGCGTGAAGTCCTTGGGGTAGAAGTACAGCACCAGGGCCTTCCCGGCGAACTCCCCGAGCGTCACGGTCTTCCCGTCCTGGTCCGGCAGCGCGAACCGCGGCGCCTTGCGCCCGACCAGCGGGTCGCGGGCGGGATGCGCCGCGGCCTTACGGGTCCGAGCAGTCACGGAAGTACCCGCACGTCTTGCACATGATCTTGCAGTGGATCTCCTCCATCACCGATCCGCACCGCTCGCACCGGTGCACGCGCTCCCCGGACCCGGGGCGCCGCGCGTCGGCCTCCGGGCGGGCCTCCTGCGGCTCCTCAGCCACCGGACGCCGGCTCTCCCTTCCGGAAGCTGAGCCGGTTCAGGAGGTCCGGCAGCGCCATGGACAGGCAGGTGAACATGGGGGTGTCCCGCTCCGTAAAGGCCGTGGCCTTGGAGGTCCGCATCTCCTGCACCATCTCGAGGAATTCGGCCGGGTCCGGCCCCTCGAACGACACGACGAATTCCTGGTCGTCCAGCCCGAAGGAATACCCCGTGTTGATGCGGATCGTGGGATACCGCAGCCCGGTGGCCTGGTGCTGCCCCATCATGGCGCGCCGGTCCGTGAACGGGACCTGGTACCAGGCCTTGGACTTCACGAAGGGATAGATGAAGAGGTACTTCTGGGGGCCGGTTGCCGACTGCGTCTTGGCGTGCTGGTCCTCCGGCACGTACTGGGACGGCTTGTGCATGGCGAGGTAGGAGTGCGTGATGCGGAGATGCGGCCAGGCCGCGGTGTTCACCAGGTCCATGCCGAAGTCGTGCAGGAACTCCACGTCGTCCGCGATGCCCCACAGCAGGAACTCCGCGTCGGCCTTGAGCCCGGTGGTGCTGTAGCTGCGCAGCTCCACCCGTCCGGCATGCGCCGCCGCGAGGTCCACCAGCTCCCGGACGCCGGCGCGGCGCTCGGCGGCCGGCAGCTGCCGCCAGCCGGGCTTGAACCGGTAGAAGGTGTACTTGAGGAACTGCTTCTTCGCGAGGTCCATGCGGGACTTAACTTATCACACCGGCCGCGGCGGGACGGGAGCGATCCACGCCGCGTCCTGCCCGAGCTCGCCCAGCCGCCGGGCGAACCGGTCGAGGATCGCGGCCCGGTGGCTGCGCGTGTGCTGCCGGAAGCAGCCGGCCTCCACGACCACCTCCGGCGCCGCGGCCGCGAGCGCCGCGGCCCCGCCAAGCTGGCGTTCCAGCCG
>CAYNUZ010000290.1:0-3170 GCA_964400385.1 uncultured bacterium
AGCATCGCGAGGATCCCGGGCATGGCGGACACGGACGGATGGCCCGTGGTCACGAACGGCAGGAACGCCGTCCGCCGGGCGGCGCGCAGCCGGCCGAACCAGGCGCGAAGCGGGAGCTCGGGGGGCGTCACAGGGTGCGGCCGAGCGCCCCGGCGACCACGTGGACGTCCTTGTCCCCGCGCCCCGAGAGGTTCACGAGCACCCGGGCCCCCCGCGGCAGGCTGCGGCGGCCGCGCACCCGCAGCCACCCGAAGACGTGGGCCGGCTCCAGGGCGGGCAGGATGCCCTCGCGGCGGGCCAGCCACCGGAAGCCCTCGAGCGCCTCCCGGTCCGTGGCGGAGACGTAGGTGGCCCGGCCGGCGTCGTGCAGCGCGGCATGCTCCGGGCCGACCCCGGGATAATCGAGCCCCGCCGAGATGGAATGGGTGTCCAGGACCTGCCCCTCGGCCGACTGGAGCATGTAGGACCGGCTCCCGTGCAGCACACCGGGCCGCCCCCGGGTCAGCGTGGCCGCGTGGGCGCCGGTGTCCAGCCCGCGCCCCGCGGCCTCGACGCCGACGAGGCGGACCCCGCGGTCGCGCACGAAGCCGGCGAAGATTCCCATGGCATTGCTCCCCCCGCCGACGCAGGCGGCCACGTGCGTCGGCAGCCGGCCGGCCTGCGCCAGCATCTGCCGGCGCGCCTCCCGGCCGATCACCGCCTGGAACTCGCGGACAAGCGTGGGGAACGGGTGCGGCCCGGCCACCGACCCGATCACGTAGTGGGTGGACGCCACGTTCGCCACCCAGTCCCGGAACGCCTCGTTCATCGCGTCCTTGAGGGTCCGCGTCCCCGCGGTCACCGGCACCACGCGCGCCCCCAGCAGCTCCATCCGGAAGACGTTGAGCGCCTGGCGGCGGGTGTCCTCCTCGCCCATGTAGACCACGCACGGCAGGCCGAACCGCGCGGCGACGGTGGCCGTCGCGACCCCGTGCTGCCCCGCCCCGGTCTCGGCGATGATCCGCCGCTTGCCCATGCGGCGGGCCAGCAGCACCTGGGCGATCACCTGGTTGATCTTGTGCGCGCCGGTGTGGTTCAGGTCTTCGCGCTTGAGCCAGACCCGGATGCCGCGGCCCAGGTCGGCGGACAGCCGTTCGGCGGCGTAGAGCGGCGACGGACGGCCCACGTAGTGGCGGAGCAGGTCGGCGAGCTCCCGCCGGAACCGGGGATCGGTGCGGGCCCGCCGGAACTCGCGGTCCAGCTCGTCGAGCGCCGGCATCAGCGTCTCCGGGGCGAACTGCCCCCCGTACGCGCCGAACCACCCCGGACGGCGGCGGGCCGCGGCGTCAGGCATCCTTGGCCTCCCGGATGAACCGCGCCACCTTCCGGGCGTCCTTCCGCCCGGGCGACGACTCGACCCCGGACGAGACGTCGACCCCGTACGGGCGTGTGCACCGGACCGCGCCGGCGACATTGGCGGGCGTGAGGCCCCCGGCCAGCAGCCAGGGCCGGGGAGGGCGCGCGCGCCGCAGCAGGCCCCAGTCGAACCGCCGGCCCGTTCCCCCCGCAGCGGCGGGGTCGAACGTGTCGAACATCCGCAGCGCCGCGCGCCGGTACCGGCCGGCCCGCGCGATGTCCCGCGCGTCGCGGACCCGGATCACCTTCATGACCGGGACCGTGCGCCCGATCCGGGCCACGGCCGCCGGGGATTCGGCGCCGTGCAGCTGGACCAGCCCGAATTCGCAGAAGGCGGCGCGGGCCGCGACCGCGGCGGGGGCCTCGTCGAGGAAGACGCCGACGGGCGTCACCAGCGGGGGCAGCGCCCGGACGATGGCCCGGGCGGCGGCGGGCGTGATCCGGCGCGGGCTGGAGGCCACCAGCATGAAGCCCAGCGCATCCGCCCCCGCATCCACGGCCGCAAAGGCGTCCGCGCGGGTCGTGAGACCGCAGATCTTCACCCGCACCATGACGGGGGCGGTTACCGCACGCGCCGCGCGGGGCGGCGGTGGCTGTTCCCGGTCCCCGGACCGCTGCGGCAGCGGCTCATGGAGTCAGGAGTAGAGGAGCTCGTGGATGAGCGCACGGGGCGACCGGGCCCGCATCAGCGCCTCGCCGATGAGGACCGCGTCGTACCGGAGCTCGCGCAGGGTCTCGATGTGTTTCGCGCTGTCCACCCCGCTCTCACAGACCGCCGCCACCCCGGCCGGGATCTTCGGGCGCAGCTCCGCGGCCACCGCGAAATCGGTCTTGAAGGTGCCCAGGTCCCGCGTATTGACGCCGATCGTGTCCGCGCCCGCGTCCAGGGCCCGCTTGAGTTCGGCGGCGGCGTGGACCTCGACGATCGCGGTCAGGCTGAGGTTGCGCGCCGTCGCGAGGAACTCCTTCAGCTTCTGCTGCGCGAGCAGCCGGACGATCAGGAGGATGGCGTCGGCGCCGATGAGCCGGGATTCGTAGAGCTGCAGCTCGTCCACCACGAAATCCTTCCGGAGGACCGGCAGCTCGCACGCGCCCTTGGCGAGCTTCAGGTTCTCGATGGAACCCTGGAAGAATTTCTGGTCGGTCAGCACGGAGAGGGCCGACGCGCCGGCGAGCTCGAACTCCTTCGCCAGCGCCGGGACGTCCAGCTTGGGGCGCAGGACGCCCTTGCTCGGGGAGGCCTTCTTGAGCTCCCCGATCAGGTGGATCTCGTACGGCCGCCGCCGCAGGATCGCGTCGCGGAAGTTCCGCACCGGCGGCGCCTTCGCCAGCATGTCCTTAAGCGTGGCCAGGGGCGTCACCTTGCGCACCGCCGCGGTCTCGGACCGCTTGGCCGCCAGGATCCGCTTGAGGAGGGCCGACTGCTTCACGCCGCCACCTCCGCCCCCAGGTTGGAGAACCGCTTGAGGCGCTCCAGCTTTTCGAGCGCGGCGCCCGAATCGATCGCGGCGGCCGCGAGGGCCACCCCGCCGCGCGGGGTCGCGGCGCGGCCCGCGAGCCAGGCCACGACGCCCGCATTCGCGGCGATCGCGGCGCGGTGGGCGCCCTTGGCGCCCCGCAGGCCGTGCAGGAGCGAGGCCGCATTCCCCTCGCGCGCGCCGCCGGCGAGGTCGGACAGGCGCGCCCGCTTGAGGCCGAGACCGGCGGGGGTCAGCGTGACCCGGCGGCGCACCGCGTGGCCCGCCACCTCGATCGCGTCCGTCGGGGCCGAGATC